>NZ_JBJJLN010000009.1:0-126997 GCF_046230725.1 Pseudomonas sp. KCJK9000
AAGCGAACTGGAGCAACGCCTGGCCGGCATCTGGCAGGACGTGCTGAAGGTCGAGCGGGTTGGCCTGAACGACAACTTCTTCGAGCTCGGTGGTGATTCCATCGTCTCGATTCAGTTGGTCAGCCGCGCCCGTCAGCAAGGCCTGCACTTCACGCCAAAAGACGTTTTCGAGCTTCAGACCCTGCAGCGTTTGGCCGGTGTCACCGAACAAGGGCAAGCCAGCCAGGCCGAGCAAGGGCCGGTGACTGGCGAGGCCCCGTTGCTGCCGATTCAGCGGCTGTTCTTCGACACCGAGATCAAGGCCCGTGATCACTGGAACCAGGCCCTGGTGCTAGAGCCAATCGAGGCCTTGGATGCCGAGGTACTCAGCGCTGCGCTGGCACAGGTCACCCTGCACCACGATGCCCTGCGTCTGCGCTATCGCAGAGGCGCCGAAGGCTGGGTGCAGTATCATGCCGACGTCGATCAGGCCGTGCAGTTGGACTGTGTGCAGGTCGGTGACTTTGCGCAGGCCGCCGCTGAGGCTCAGCGCAGCCTGTCGCTTGAGCACGGGCCAGTGTGCCGTGTGCTCTTGGCCAGCCTGGCCGATGGCAGCCAACGTTTGCTATTGGTAGCCCACCACCTGGTCATTGATGGTGTGTCCTGGCGCATTCTGCTGGAGGACTTGCAAAGCGCTTACCAGCAGTTGCTACACGGCCAGGCGCTGCGCCTGCCAGCCAAAACCAGCGCCTACAAGGTCTGGGGCGAGAAACTGGTCGCCCATGCGCAATCGACGCAGCTGCGTGCTGAGCTCAGCTACTGGCAGGCCCAGCTTGCCGAGGGCGCAGAAGGCATCACGGCCGACCACCCGGATGGCAGCCAGGCCAAACGCCATGCCCGAACCCACACCAGCCGTTTCGACACTGCCCTGACCCGCGCGTTGCTGCAACAGGCGCCAGCGGCCTATCGTACGCAGGTCAACGATTTGTTGCTGACCGCCCTGGCCCAAGCCCTATGTACGTGGAGCGGCGAGGCCTCGGCGTTGGTGCAGTTGGAGGGGCACGGGCGCGAAGCGATGTTCGACGGCATCGATCTGTCGCGTACCCTAGGTTGGTTCACCAGCCTGTATCCAGTGCGCCTGCAGCCTGGCGCCGATATCGGCGCCTCGATCAAACGCATCAAGGAACAACTGCGCAATGTGCCCAACAAAGGCCTAGGCTATGGCTTGCTACGCCACATGGGGGCGCTGGCTGACCGTGAAGCATTGGCAGCCCTGCCTCAGCCGCGTATCACCTTCAACTACCTTGGCCAGTTCGATGCAGGCTCTGCAGAGCATGCCTTGTGGCGCCTGGCCCAGGAGTCGGCCGGTAGCGGTATCGACGAGGATGCCCCCCTGGGCAACTGGCTGAACCTTGATGGCCAGGTTCACCAGGGCGAGTTGAGCCTGAGCTGGACCTACAGCGCATGCACTTTCGAGCCAGGCCGGGTTCAAGCGCTGGCAGACGCCTTCGAAAGCGCTTTGCGGGCACTGGTTGAGCATTGCTTGCAACCGGGCAACCACGGCGTGACGCCTGGGGACTTCCCGCTGGCCGGGCTCGATCAGGCCCTGCTCGATGCATTGCCTGTTGCGGTGCCAGATATCGAAGACCTGTACGCTCTGTCACCGATGCAGGAGGGCATGCTGTTCCATACGCTGTCCGACAATGGTTCGGCGTTGTACGTGAACCAGGTCTGTCTGCCGGTGGAGGGCCTGGATCCACAACGCTTCGCGCAGGCCTGGCAGCGCGTCATGGCACGCCACGATATCCTGCGCACCAGTTTTCACTGGCAAGGGCTGCCGCGCCCAGTGCAGGTTGTGCATCGCCAGGCTCGCCTGGACTTCGAGCTGCTCGACTGGCGCGGCGAGGCGGTAGACCAGCAACGGCTGGCCAAGCGCTTCGAAGCACAGTGCGCCCGTGGCTTTGACTTGACGTGCGCGCCGTTGCAGCGTTTGCTGCTGATCCGCGTTGCCGAGCACAGCTATCACTTGGCCTGGACCAGCCACCACATTCTCATGGATGGCTGGTCCAGCTCGCAGTTGTTTGGCGAGGTGATGGAGCAGTATCACCATGGCAGCAGCAGCGCTGAGGTGGGCCGCTATCGCGACTTCATCGGCTGGCTGCAGCGCCAGGACCAGGGCGCCCTCGAGCGCTTCTGGAAAGGCCGCCTGCAACGCCTGGACGAGCCGACTTCCCTGAGCCAAGCCATGCATCCGCGCCATGTCAGCGACGAACAGGGCCACCATGCGCTGTACACCCGCTGGGATGAGGAACGCACCGCGCGCCTGCATCAACGTTGCCGCGAGCTGCGCATCACCGCCAACACCCTGGTGCAAGGTGCCTGGCTGCTGTTGCTGCAGCGCTATACCGGCCAGGCAGCGCCTTGCTTCGGCGCAACCGTGGCCGGTCGCCCTGAAGGCCTGACAGGGGCCGACCGAATGCTGGGCCTGTTCATCAATACCCTGCCGGTCATCGGCCGAATGGACCCTCAGCAGCCATTGCTTGACTGGTTGCAGGCCCTGCAGCACGACAACCTGGAGCTGCGCGAGCACGCCCATGTGCCGCTGGCCGACGTGCAGCGGTGGTCGGGGCAGGGTGGCCAGCCGTTGTTCGACAGCATCATCGTCTTCGAGAACTACCCGATCGATCAGCGCCTGGGTGACAGCGCCGCCAGTGGCTTGAGCTTTGGGCAGTCGTCCAACCACGATGTCACCAACTTCCCCATGGACCTGGCGGTGCATCTGGGTGAGCAGTTGTCGATCGAATACCTGTACCTGCGCGGTTGTTTCAGCGAACCGGCGGTGCAGAGCATTCGTGAAACGATGGAGCACCTGCTCGACGAAATGCTCGCCAATGCGCACGTCGCACTGGGTAATTTGCAGCGCTTGCCTCAGGCGCAGCGCACCGCGCTGCACTGCTGGAGCGCCGAACCAGGCCGTAGCTGGCAGGCGCAATCATTGGTCGAGCTGATTGCTCGGCATGCCGTGCAGCGTCCACATGCAGTGGCGGTGCAGTGCGGCGCAGAGCAGCTCGATTACCTGCAGTTGGAGCAGTCTGCCAATCGCCTGGCCAACCGGTTGCAGGCGCTGGGGGCCGGCCCTGAATGTGTGATTGGGGTAGCCCTGCCACGTTCGGTGCAAACCCTGGTGACATTGTTGGCGGTGATGAAGACAGGCGCTGCCTACCTGCCCCTGGACGTCGACTACCCTGCCGAGCGCCTGGCGTACATGGTCGAGGACTCTGGGATGGCTTTACTGGTGACTGAGGGTGCCTTGCAGGCGCGGATACCCGCACCGGCTAATCTTCAAAGGGTACTGCTCGACGCCGCCGATGAGGGCCAATGGCAGGATACTGCGCCGCCGTCGCAAGCCCTGCCAGGCAACCTGGCTTACCTGATCTACACCTCAGGTTCCACTGGCCGGCCGAAAGGCGTAGCAGTCCCGCAAGGGCCGCTCAGCATGCATTGCCAGGCTATCGCCGAGCTGTACGAGATGCAGCCAGGCGTGCGCGAGTTGCACTTCATGTCGTTCGCTTTCGACGGCGCCCACGAGCGCTGGCTGACCACGCTGATGGTGGGAGGCACGCTGGTGATTCGCGATGGCAGTCTGTGGACGCCAGAGCAGACTTGCCAGGTATTGCACGAGCAATGTATCGACATCGCCTGCTTCCCACCGGCTTACCTCAAGCAGATCGCTGAGTATGTCGAAGGCAGCGGAACGCCCGCGCCGCCTGTGAGCATTTACTGCTTCGGCGGTGATGCAGTGCCGGAGCGCAGCTTCGAGCAGGTTCGCGCGGCGCTGCGCCCACGCTACTTCACCAATGGCTATGGCCCCACCGAAACCGTGGTCACGCCGTTGCTTTGGAAAGCGGCGAGCGATGAGCCTTGCGGCGCCGACTATGCGCCCATTGGCCGTGCTGTGGGCGAGCGCAGCCTGCATGTGTTGGACGAGCAGCTCAATCCGTTGCCGGTGGGCTTGGCCGGTGAACTGTACATCGGTGGCGAGGGGGTTGCCCGTGGCTATCAGAACCGACCCGGGCAGAGCGCCGAACGCTTCGTGCCGGACCCGTTCGGTAGCCCAGGCGGGCGGTTGTACCGCACCGGTGACCTGGTGCGCCTGCGCGAGGATGGCATCCTTGATTACCTGGGGCGGATCGACCAGCAGGTGAAGATACGCGGTTTCCGCATCGAGCTAGGCGAAGTCGAAGCTGCGCTGCGCCGTGAGGCAGGTGTGCGGGATGCTTTGGTAATCGCCCGGGACAGTGCCTCGGGCAAGCAGTTGGTGGGGTACGTGGTGGGCGAGCATTCACTGTCAGGTGACAGCCTTAAAATGGCCCTGCGCGCCACCTTGCCTGACTGGATGGTGCCGGTGCAGGTCATGGTCATGGCCGCCTTCCCGGTTACCCCCAACGGCAAGCTCGATCGCAAAGCGCTGCCGGAGCCAAGCTTCCAGCAGCAGGCTTATGTGGCGCCTCGCAATCTCCAAGAGCAACTGCTGGCTGAGGTCTGGGCGCAGGTGCTGCAGGTCGAGCAAGTCGGTATCGAAGACAACTTCTTCGAACTGGGCGGTGACTCGATCCTCAGCCTGCAAGTGGTTTCACGGGTCAAGAACCATCCTGTGCTGAACCTGGACTTGAAACTACGCGATCTGTTGCGTTATCAGACTATCGTCGGCATCTGCGAGCGTCCGGCTGAAGCAGCCAGTGGCCCAGTCGAGGACAACAGCCGTGAGGTGAGGGAAGGCGCATTCCGCCTGCTGCCGATTCAGGAGTGGCTGTTCGCCGAAGAAATGCGCGAGCCGCAGCACTTCAATCAGGCGCTGATGCTCAAGGCCCGTGGTTCGCTCGACCTGGATGCGTTGGAGCAAGCCCTGGGGATAATCGAGCGGCACCACGATTCACTGCGCCTGCGCTTCAGCCGGGACAGTGGCCGCTGGCTGCAGCATTATTGTGCCGAGCACCTCAGCGCGCCGCAGCTGTGGCGGCGCGAAGCCGCCGATGCACAGGCGCTGGAGCGATTGGCCAACCAAGCGCAACGCAGCCTGGACTTGGCCGACGGGCCGATGTGGCGTGCCATGCACGTGAGCATGGCCGATGGCCAGGCACGACTGCTGCTGGTCATCCACCATCTGGTGGTGGACGCCGTGTCGTGGCGTGTGCTGCTCGAAGACTTGCGCAGCGCTTACGAGGCTTGCTGCCAAGGGCAGGAACCTCGCCTGCCCGTGCGTAGCAGCAGCTATCGCACTTGGGTTGAACATCTGGCCCAGGATGCTGGGCGGATCGCCGCCGAGCAAGCCGACTGGTGGCTACAGCAACTGGACCGCCCGGTTCAGGAGTTGCCTTGCGACAACCCTCGTGGTCGCAACCAGGTCAGTGAGCAGGCGGTGGCCAGGGTCGTGCTCGACATCAGCTCGACCAGCCGCCTGCTCAAGCAAGCGCCTGTTGCCTATGGCACGCAGATCAACGACCTGTTGCTGACTGGCTTGGGCCGCGTGCTGTGCCGCTGGAGCGAGCAGGAGTCGGTGCTGGTGCAACTGGAGGGGCATGGCCGTGAAGACTTGTTCGAGAACATCGACTTGTCGCGCACGCTGGGCTGGTTCACCAGCATGTTCCCGGTACGTCTGCAACCAGAGAGGGATATGGGCGACTCGATCCTGGCCATTCAGGGGCAACTGCAAGCTGTGCCGAACAAAGGCATCGGTTATGGCGTGCTGCGTTACCTGGGCGAGCCTGATTTAAGAGAACGCTTGGCCCGCTTGCCGCAGGCCCGAGTCACCTTCAACTACCTGGGCCAGTTCGACCAGAGCTTTGACGACAAGGCGCTGCTGGTGCCGGCTGGCGAAGGTACGGGGGACTGCTACAGCCCCGTTGCACGTCTTGGCAACTGGCTGGAAATCATCGGCCAGGTCTATGACGGCTGCCTGGCGTTGCGCTGTGTGTACAGCACGCGCCGTTACCGTCCCGAAACGGTGCAGGCGTTGATGGACGACTACTGCAACGAGCTTGAGCTGTTGGTCGAGCACTGCCTGCAACGTCTGGGCTGATCCTTTTCGTCATTCAATCGGGGAGGCCTGCCTAGGCCTCACCCTAATCGAGGCACTCCATGCTACATCCTGAACTTGAAGCGTTTCTGGACCTTGCTCAAGCCAATGCTGACAACCTACCCATGCATCAGCTAAGCCCTGCCGAGGCCCGGCGGGCCTTCCAGCAATCTACCGAGCAATTGCAATGGGCTGCGCCGGATGAGCTGGCTGTCGAAGCACTGAATGCGCCTGCCAGGGACGGTGCACTCATCCCGCTGCGCCTTTACCGGCCGCCGCAGGCAGACGACCTGTTGCCAGTACTGGTGTATTTCCATGGCGGCGGGTTTGTTGTAGGCAGCCTGGATAGCCACGATGGCGTTTGCCGCGAGCTGTGTGCCAGGGCTGGTTGTGCCGTGTTGGCGGTGGGTTACCGTCTGGCACCGGAGCATCGTTTTCCGGTTGCCGTGCACGACGGCGAGGATTGCCTTGAGTGGCTGGCCGGCCAGGCAGCGGCGCTGGGCCTTGACAGTGCCCGTGTTGCATTCGGTGGCGACAGCGCAGGCGCGACCCTGGCGACGGTGCTGGCCATTGCTGCTGCCCGGCAGGGGGAGCGCGCACGGCTTGTCCCTCGCGCTCAGTTGCTATGTTACCCAGTGACCGATGCCAGCCGGCAGAGTGTCTCGCGCACGCTGTTCGGCGAAGGTTACCTGCTTGAGAGCGATACCCTGGAGTGGTTCTATGACCATTACGCGCGTACCGCGAAAGACCGTGAAGACTGGCGCTTTTCACCGCTGCTGGCCGAGGACCTGAGCGGTGTGGCGCCGGCCATCGTCGCCTTGGCCGGGCTCGATCCGTTGCTTGATGAGGGGCGGGCCTACGTGGAGCGGTTGCGCCAGGCTGGGGTTGCGGTCCAGGTGATGGAGCTGCCGGGGCTGACCCATGATTTGCTGCGCATGGCCGCGGTACTGCCGCAGGTGCTGCAGGTGCATGAGCGACTGAGTGCGGCGTTGGCTCGAGCTTTGGGGTAAGGGAGATCAGGGGGGCGCTTTGGGTGTTTAGCGCCTGGGAGAGCGAGCACCGCTTGAGCGGTGCATCGCGAGCTGTGCTCGCTCCTACACGTTCGCGCATGTCTCAAGGCCTGCGCAGGCCCGGAGGGTCTAGCGGCGAAGAGTTCTGCGCGGTGGATGGCACCGGCTACGCCCGTATTCGCGGCTAAAACCGCGAATACGGGCTGGTGCCTGACTTGGCCGGGAACTCAGAAATCGCCTTTCAAAGTCACCATGAAGTTACGGGGCTCGCCGTAATAGTTGCCCCACCCGGTGGCCCCGATGGTGCTGTAGTACTTCTTGTCGAACAGGTTGTTGCCATTGACCGCAACGGTCCAGTTCTGGTCGATGCGGTACTGCACACGGCCACTGAACAGCGTGTAGCCCGGCTGCTCGATGCGCGTGGTGCCCTGACGGCGGAAGTTATCGCTCTGGCTGGTCACTCCCGCGCCCAGGGTCCAGCGGTCCAGCGCGCCGTCAAGCTGGTAGTCACCCCAGACTTTGACCATGTGGCGTGGAATGAAGCTTGAGGTGAACGTCAGTTCCGTTGGGTCGGTATCGTTGATGGTTTTCAGGTATTTGGTCTGGGTATAGGTGTAGCCAGCCAGCAGTTGCAGGCGATCGATCGGCGATCCGCTGATCTCAGCCTCGAAGCCCTGAGCACGCACCTTGCCGCTGTCGCTGTAGCAGTAACCGTCACTGGAGCCGCCGCAGACATTTTCATAGTCGGTTTCTGCGCGGTGATCCTCGATGGTACGGAACAGGTTGAACGAGGTGTTCAGGTTGCCATCGAGCAGCTCGCCTTTGATACCCAGCTCATAACTGCCACCGGTTTTGGGCTGCAGTGATTTGCCATCGGCAGTGGTCAGGTTGCCTTGTGGCTGGAAGATCTGCGCGTAGCTGGCGTAGGCGGTCCACTGGTCGTTCAGGTCGTAGAGCAGCGCGCCGAAGGGGGTGACTTCACCATTTTCCTTGCTGCGAATATGTTCCCAGGTATCCCAGCGCTGGGTATAGGAGTCGCGATCGTTGCGGTACCAGCTGACGCGGCTACCCAGCACCAGCGTAAGGGGTTCGGCCAGTTTCAGCCGCAGGTTGGCATAGGTGCCCCACTGAGTGGTGGTGGAATCGGTAGGGAACGGCCCGCCACGCAGGGTGCCGGTCTGGTAGTCGGCTTTGCTAGGGCGCGGGAAGTTATCCGATGGGTCGAAGGGGTTTTGCGTGCCGCTCAGGGCCAGTAGCGCGAAATAGTCGTGATTCTTCTGGCGACTGGCATTGGCCCCGATAATCAGCTCATGCTCCAGGCCGAAGGCCTCGAACTTGCCATCGATATAGCTATCGAAGCCGTAGTCGGTCTGGTCGTAATCGAAGCGACCGGCGTAACGGCCCATAGCGCCAGTGCTAGCGCCTACCGGCACGGCGCCTTCAGAGTAACCGTACTCGATGTTCTGGTTGTTGTGGGTATACACCGAGGCGAAGTTAAGCGACCAGTCATCGTTGAAGCGGTGTTTGAGGTCAGCGAAGCCTGTGATGCGCTCGCTTTGCAGGTCGTTCCAGCTGGCGCCCAGGCAGGTCGAGCGGGATAGCTTCAGGTCACTGCCGTTGGCGTATCGTGGCAGGCCATGATAGCAAGGTGAGGCATCGACATCCTCGTAGGCAAGGCCCAAGCCCAGGGTGGTGTCGGGCGTCACATCCCAGTCGATGGCGCCGTAAGCGACACGGTCCTGACGATCGGCGTTGTCGTAGAAATACTGTTTGTCTTGAAGCGCCGCTACCGCTCGGCCGCGCACGGTTCCCGATTCGTTAAGCGGCCCTCCCACATCCACTTGGCTGCGGTAGTTGTCCCAACTGCCGGCGGACAGTGTAACGCTGGTGTGTGCCTTGTCTTGCCCCCGCTTGCGCACGAAGTTCACGCCGCCGGCCGAGGAGCCGGAGCCCTTCATCATGCCGGCTGCGCCCTTGAGGATTTCCACGCGGTCGTAGATCGCCATGTCGCTGGAAAAACTGTTGGCCTGCACGTAGTTGCCACCCACATCCAAGGGCACGCCGTCGTACTGGTACTGGCCGTCGAGGTTGAAGCCGCGCGAGTAGAAATACTTGCCGCCCATGGGCGAGTCATAGGTGGTGATACCGGGCGTCTTGTCCAACACCTGCTCGAGGGTGTTGAGGTTTTGGTCATCGAGCATCTTGCGGGTCATGACCGTGACCGACTGCGGCGTTTCTTTGAGCGTGTGCACGCCTTTGCCGATGGTCACGGCACGTGCAGCGTACGAGTTGGTCCCCTCACTGGTGGCGCTGAGCGTGTTGGCGTCGATGTTCAAAGGTCCCAGCTCCATCGCCGATGTCGCCGATGCGCCAGTCAGGATCACCGTGTGGCCGTCGAGCTGGTAGTTAAGGCCGCTGTCACGCAGCAGCAGGCGCAGTGCCTGTTCAGGCTCCATAGTGCCCTTGATAGCGGGGGCGGTGGTGTTACGCACGCTTTGCGGGCTGTAGAGCAACTGCAGATCAGCCTGTTGCGCCAGAGCATTGAGTGCGCCGGCGAGCCCCTGCGATGGGATGTTGAGCTGTACGGGTTCGGCGTAAGCATGCATCGAGGCCGCCAGCGCACAGGCCAGTAGCGTCGGAGATGCCAAGGTCAAGGATTTCCTGCGAACCGCCCGGGCGAGCGGCGAAACCGTATTAGTGATCATGCGGATACTCAGTGTTAGCAGATAGATTACTTATGAGAGTTATTTGCATTTATGTAACGTTCGGATGCCCCAGAACCGGAAAGCTCAATGTGAAAATTCTGTGATTTCTTCTTCCACGCGCTTGCCATTGCGCAGGCGCAGCAGGTGGTCGGCCACATCGAAGTAGCGATCGTCATGGCTGATGACGATGATGGTCTTGCCCATGCGCTTGAGCTCTGGCAGCAGCTCGGTATAGAAGATGCGCCGGAATGTCGGGTCCTGGTCGGCCGCCCATTCGTCGAACACCAGCACAGGGCGCCGCTCCAGCCAAGCGTTGATCAGCGCCAAGCGTTTGCGTTGCCCGGTGGACAAATCCGTGGTGGTGAAGGCCCCGTCGCGGATCTGCACCTTGTGGGCGATTTCCAGTCGTTGTAAATAGTTGCCGGCGTCCTCGGGCAACGCCTGGCCGTCCTGCAGCAGGTCATCGAACAGGTAATAGTCGGCAAACACGGTGGTGAACAGCTGGCGGTAGTCGTCGCGGTTGCTGGCGGTAACGCTCTGGCCGTCCAGTACTATCTCGCCTTCATGGGGCGCGTACAGGCCCAGCAGCAGCTTGATCAGGGTGGTCTTGCCGCAGCCGTTCTCGCCGACGATGAACAGGATGTCGCCCTGTTTTATTCGCAGGTTGATCGGCCCAAGGGCGAAGGGCGCAGCACCTTCTACTGGCGGGAAGGCAAAGCGCACATTGCGCAGCTCCAGGCTTTGGATTTCCCGGTCAGGCACATCAGGGGCATCGAGCAGCAGGTGCGGTTCGGGCGAGGAAAACTGCTGCGACAGCTCGGCAATGCGACGCAAGGCAATCTGCGCGCGGCTGACGATGGGCAGGGTCGAGACCAAGTGCTCAAGTGGCCCTTTCATGTACAGCAACACCAGCACGAAGCCGCTGGTCACCTTGGGGTCGCTGACCAGTTGCGCCTGTTGCAGGGCCAGCACCAGGCCGATCACCACAAAGAACAGCATCGAGCCAAGGCTTTTGGCGATGACGAAAATGTTGATCGAGCGCACGTGAGTGTCGCGGATATAGTTCGCCGTACGGCTGATGCGGTCGTTGAACATACGCTGTCGACGCGGGCGGCTGATGCGCAGTTCCTTGGCACCAGAAGCTACACCGTCGTAATGCTTCTGCAATTCGTCTTCAGCTTCACGGGCCGCGTTGAACCCCCGGATGCCACGTATGCGTGCGATGTATTGCACGCCTGTACCAATCAGCACCGCAAGCGCGGCGATCAGAAACATAGGCCAGGATAAGTGCGCCAGATACCCCAGGCAGCCCAGGGTCACCGACAGCGAAATGGCCAGCGGTGCGAACGCGAAGGCGAAGTCACTGATGGTGTCAACGTCATGGGTCAGCACCGGGATCAGGCGGTGGCTGCGGTAGCGCTCGATCTGCTCGATCGGCGCACTGAGCACTTTTTCGCCCAGGTCACGGCGCAAGCTCGCGATCACGTGCTGGCCGACATAATTGGTGCCGATGTCCGAGGCGATGGAGGCGCCCAGCGCCACCAGGCAAATGCCCGCGAACGCCAGCACCACGCCCCAGCTCAGTGCACCAGGGGTATGCAAGAGGTTGTTGATGTTGGCCAGCAGCACGGTAATGCAGAGGCCGCCCACGATACCAAGGCCGATGGCAGCGGCGACGATCAGGCGGTAGGGTTTGAGCAAGCCGAGGAGTTCGCGAAGTGCGCCAGGGGACGATCGGTTCATTGTGGGTTCCTGGTGGATGCGCGCGAGCGCTTTGGGCGCTGCGTCAGGCAGGCGCCGTGCGGGCCATTGCCCTGTGAGGAAGACGTTCGAGAAGGGTTCTTATTTAGCAAGCCCAGGCTATCGAGCCTGGGTCGTCTGGATGACCGCGCGGGTTACAGCTCTCGAGCTACCCGAAACCCCAACCAGTCGCCGCGTACATAGGGTTCGCGGTAGTTGCGGTTACCCGAGCGGGAAAACACCGGCGCTTCACTGTAGTCGTTGCCGCGGATGTGGTTGTACTCGCAGCTTGCTTCCATCCACGCGCTGCCATCGCTGGGCGCGCCTACGTAGCTGTCGTGCATGCAGTCGGCTACCCATTCGTAGACGTTGCCGTGCATGTCGTAGAGGCCGAAGGCGTTAGCCGGGAAGCTGCCGGCAGGCGAGGTGTAGTTATAGCCGTCGGCGGCGCCGTAGGTGTTGGCGTGTTTGGCGATGCTGTATTGCTTGCCTTCATCGAACGGGAACGGGAATGGGCCGCTGGAGCCTGCACGGGCGCCATATTCGCGTTCGGCCTCGCTGAGCATGCGGTAGTGCTTGCCGGTTTTCTTGGACAGCCAGGCAACGTAGGCCTTGACCTCGTCATAGCTGATGCACACCGCCGGTTGGTCCGGGCCTTGCGGGTAGCTAGGCTTGCCATTGGTGCAGCGCCGGCCTGGACGGTCGTCGCCGTCGGGCAGGGTGACCTTGGCTTCGCGTTGCCAGGCTTGCATCTGCTTGGCCTGGACCTGGAAGCGGCTGACCGCAAAGGGCTTGGCGAAGGTCACGGTGTGCATCGGGCCTTCGTCGGGCTGGCGGCCCACTTCATCATCCGGCACGCCCATGGTGAAGCTGCCGGCAGGCAGCACGACCATCTCCGGGCAATCCTTGCAGTCCTTGAAAATCTTGCCGGGTTTGGGCGCGTCGGCGGCCAAGGCCGGGGCGCTGGCGAACAGGGCGGCCATCAGGGCCAAGGGTTTGAACATAGCCATAGGGTTCTCTTCAAAGGCAACAATGTCAGGTGAGTTGTGGCGCGAGGATCGCCATCAACCGGTCGATCTCGGCTTCGTCGTTGAGCAGGCTGGGGGCCAGGCGCACCACTGGGCCCACGTCACGGTCGACGGCATCACTGATGACCTTGTTGGCCATCAGGTGGCGGGCGACGGCGTCGCAGTCGCGGCCTTCGACGCGAAAGAAGGTGAACCCTGCGGAAAGCTGGCTGCTGCGAGGGGTGACCAGCTGCACTTTGGGGTGCTCGGCCAGCCGCTGCTTGAGGTAGTCATTGAGTTGATGCACGCGAGCCTGGACATCGGCCTTGCCCAGTTGCAGGTGCAGCTCGAACGCTTTGCCCAGGGCCAGGCGATGATCGAAGGCGTGGTAACCGCCAGGGGTCATCAAGGTGCCGAAGTTTTCCCCTTTGGTGAACGTCGGCAGGCTCGGCACCAGGTAAGGCTGTGGCTTGGCGTGGCGAGCGATGATCACGCCGGTGCCGCGTGGGCCGAACAACCACTTGTGGGTGCCGGCAATGAAGTAGTCGCAGTTGAAGTCAGCGAAGGTTACGTCCTCGATGCCGAACCCGTGTACGCCATCCACCACGTAGATGATTCGGTCTTGCTCGTCGCGTTGCTGGTTGAGCTGGTTCACCAGCTCACCGACCTCGCGGATCGGCAGCTTCACGCCGCTGCCAGACTGCACCCAGGTCATGCCCAGCACACGGGTTTCGGGGCGGATGGCCTGGCGGATATTGCCGAGTATTTCGTCCACCGAAACCTGGTGCGGGTCCTTGAACAGCGCCACCCGGCGCACCTTGGTACCCATAAGCCGTTCGCGGTAATCCAGCCGAGTGTTGGTCGAATAGTGCTCATGGGCGCTGACCAGGATCTCCTTGCCCGGCGCCACCTGCAGGCCGCCATAGATCATCGACAAGCCCTCGGTGGTGCTGCCCGTCAGGGCCACCTGGCCTGGCTGCACGGCGAAGTAGCGCCCAGCCCAGGCACGCACCTGGTTTTCGTAGCCCCACAGTTCTTCGCGGTCCCAATCGACCATTTCGCCGGGGTTCTGATCCAATCGAGTGCGAAAACGGGCGATGGCCTCAGTGACCACGCGCGGGTGGGAGGCGAGCAGGAAATTGCAAAAGTGCAGGTAGGCCGGGTCCAGGTCGAACTGCTGGCGCAGGGCTTGCCATTTGTTCTGGTCGGGCGTTGCCAGCGGCGTGACGGCCAGCGCCGTCTGGGCAAAATTGCCGGTCAGCGGTAGGGCGGCGGCCAGCAGGCCTGCCTGTTTGAGAAAGCGCCGACGTGCGTTCATCAGCCGCGCTCCGCTGGTTTGATGGCACTGGGTTTGGCCAAGCTTTGCACGGTGTCCCACACGCGCAGGAAATTGCCGCCCCACAGCTTGGCGATGTCCGCGTCGGAGTACCCGCGCTGAATCAGCTCGGCGGTGACGTTGCGCGATTCACCGACGTTCATCCACCCCGTGACGCCGCCTCCGTCGTTGAAGTCCGAGGCGATGCCAACATGGTCGATGCCGATTTTGCGCACGGTGTAGTCGATGGCGTCGACCAGGTCTTTGACCGTGGCGCGGGGCTCTTCGTCGAGGATGGCGTACAGCGCGCTGGCGTACTCACCGAACCGCTTTTCCGGCCAGATGGCAATGATCGCATCGCCCGGCATCAAGGCATTGGCAAGGCCCGTCAAGGGCTGCAGGTCGAAGCGTTTGCGCAGCGCGTTGAGTTTGTCCAGGGTGCCTTGGCTCAGGGGCTTGAGGTAGGCGGGAAAACCCACCACCTGAACCACACCGCCGCTGCGTTTGATCGCTTGCAGTTCGTGGTCGCTCAAGTTGCGCGGGATATCTACCAGCGCTCGCGGTGCCGAGTGGGAGGCGACCATCGGCGCACGGCTCAGGCGGGCCACGTCTTCCAGGGCCAGGGTCGACATCTGCGAGACATCGATGATCACGCCAAGGTCGTTGAGCCGAGCCACCGCTTGCTCACCCAGCGACGATAGGCCGCCCAGGGCGTCAGGGGTGTCATTGAGAAACGGCAGCGGGCGCGAGGAGTCGGCCCAGTCATTGTTGCCCACGTAGCTGAAACCGAACATGCGCATGCCGCGCGCAGCCCAGGTGTCCAGGGCATCGAGGTCGTGCCCCAGGGGATAGGCGTTGAGCATGCTGAGGAAGATGGCAAATTTGCCCTCGCCATGCAGGCGACGAAAATCGGCGGGGGTGTAGGCGATGGCAACCTGGTTGGGGTAATCGCGGACCATGCCGGTAATAATCTTGTAGCGCATTTCCTGTTGCAGGCGCGCTTCATCGACAAAGGCCGCGGTGGGGCGATGGGGCGCGTTGTCGCCGTTCCAGATTTCCGGCCAGCCAAAGATCGTCAGCGCAGCGCCTGACAAACGCCCCCGCCCAGCCTTGACCAGGTCGAACTGGCCGCTGCCATCCTTGTCGGCCTCTTTGCCTTCGGTGCCAAAATTCAGCGGTACGGTGATATGGCTGTCGAAAGAAAGGATGCGCTCTTGCAGTTGCTCGGCGTGTTTGATCACCTCGCGCGGGTAACCGGCGGGCAGGTAGATGAAGAAATACCAGGCTGCGGCGCCTGCGGCTGCGAGGATTAGGGCCAGGGCTGCGAGGTAGGGGGCCTTGCGCAAGCGTGTCGTGTTCATTGCCATCCCGTTGGTTGCCAGGGTCGATACGGCAGCCGCGCTTACCGGGCTTGCCTGTCACGGAGGGACGAGGCCGGCAGCCGGAAATTTAGCAGCGCGCCGGCGTTAAATTTGCCGGGCGGCGTCTCGTTCTAGCTCGATAGGCGTGGCTGACACGGGTACGGATGTGGCGATGAGGTTTTCCAGGCGTGGGTTCATGGTGGGGCTAGCGGTTGCGGGGGCGGCGGGCTCGGCAGCGTGGTATGCGCGCCAGCCCCAGGACTACGACGAGCCGCTGGGCAAGGATGAAGTGCAGACAGTGGGCGAGGCCACTGTCGAAGCAGCCAGCGAGCCCGGCATGCGCATTGCCGACAAACTGCGCGGTATCTGGGACCTGCGCTTGAGTGGTGCCGATGCCGGGCTTGAGGGCTTGCCGCTGCAGGGCCTGCAACTGCTGCTCGATGTCGGGCCGACGGGCCGCGCGCTGCGCGGCTTTGTCGATGTCGCACAGCAACTGCGCGGCAACGATCAGCCTCGCTACCGAGTGCTGGGCGAGCTGGTTGCTGCCGATGCGGGCAACGTGCGCTGGCGCCTGGTGCCGGCGGGAGCGTCAGCACCTAGCCATGAGCTGGAGGCGACCCTCGATGAGGTATGGGCCTCATGGGGCAATGCGGGCGCAGGCACCCTGACCGGCCGCATCCGGCGCATCGATCGGCCACTGCTGAGCCCTGAGCCTGACAACCAGTTCATTGCCAGCAAACGCGCCTTCCCCGAGGCCCGCCAGGTCACGCCGTTGGCACCCACGCTCATGGCTTGGCTGAACTCCCCGGAGCACCGCCTGTTTCATCAGGTATGGCATGCCACTCGGGACAAATGGCACCGCTTGCCCGAGGCCAAGCGCGATGCTCTGCGAGGCGCTGGTTGGCAACCAGGCCCGCGTGATGCGGAACGCAGCGCTCGGGGCCGGCGCAAGCACCTCAATGGGTCCGGCGAAGATTTTCTGTTCATGCACCGGCACATGCTGGGGCATGCACGCAGCCTGCAGCCTGACCTGCCGAACTGGACGCAATTGCCACTGCCGTCACCGCAGCTGGAGTACGACCGCTTGGGATTCATCCGCTATCAGGAGAACCACGATGGCAACTCGGTGCCACCGGCCTGGGTGGCGGCCGATGATGAAGAACTGAGCCAGTGGTTGCATGGCATCAAGGCGGCACAGACTTTCTTCAGTAACTTTCAGGTGTGGGAGTCGCAGTATCAGGACCCGGACTACCTCAGCCGCCTGACCCTGGGGGAATTTGGCTCACAGGTGGAACTGAACATTCATGACTGGTTGCACATGCGCTGGGCCACCGTCACCCGCGACCCCTCCAACGGCGCCCCGGTGATGGGTGACCGCGACCAGACCGATTACGCTGCGCGCTGGTTCCGTGAGGAAAACGACTTCCTGGGCGACCCGTTTTCGTCCCACGTGAACCCAGTGTTCTGGCGCTTTCATGGCTGGATCGACGATCGCATCGAAGACTGGTACCGGGCACACGAGCGCGCCCATCCGGGTGAAGTGCAGCGCCGGCAGGTCAACGGTGTGTCCTGGTTCGCACCGGGGCGGTGGGTGCAGGTCGGTGACCCATGGCTCGGGCCGATCACCCATGGCTGCGGTGGCATTTCCGATGCTGGAGGCGGGGCGGGGGAGATGGAAGTCGAAGCCATGAAGCTTGCGCTGCGGATTGCTTTCAGCGGTGAGCGGGACGTGGCCCCCTTGCTGCGGCGCACCCCGCGCAGGCCTTGGTATGCCCGGCATATCAAACTGCCGGGCAAGGTCTGAACGAGGCTTTAGCGCGACGGGTATCGCGCCCAGCGGTGGCCGGGGCTCCAGCCGACCTGCAAGCCGCTTATCTGCAATTACCTGCCTTGCGATACCCTGCCGCTTGCGCTTGGGCTTCGCTGCCAAACGCCACTTGGTTCTTCTGCGACACCTGGCTGTAACCTGGGCAGCCAGTGGCCAGGTGATAGACATGGCTATTGCGGTTACCCAGCACCGCGCCAGCGCTTAGTGCATTGGCCAGTGTCGGCTCGGCCGGCGCCGGTTTGACAGCCGGTGCCGAGGCAACGCCAGCACCTTGTGGCGTGTAACCCAGCGCCCACTTGCGCTCACCGGTGACGAACGGGTTGCTGTGGCCCATGATCGCGGCAATGCGCTGATCCCGTTGCTTTTCCCAGGCCGTTACCGGGTGCTGCTTGTCCCAGGCCATCAACACCTGTTGCTGCTGGCGCGACATGCTGAGCTTGTAGCGATCGAACATATAGAACGTGGTGCGTGCTACCAAGCCTTTGACCTCGTCGCGTGGCTCGGCGGTTTTCTGTTGGAAGTCGATCTTGGTGGTGCATTGGCCATACTGCGGCGCAACCCCAGACACCATGCCGTAGTTGAAATTGCTGCGGTCACCATTCACTTCGCCCACCGATGGGTAGAGGTTGAACAGATCGGCCTCCATGGCGCGGAAGGTTGGATCGCTGTCGACACAATGCTCGCGCCCGCCGTTCTGCCAGCATTGGCGCTGGTGGCCGAAGGTCCAGGCCGGGACGATATGCTCCCATTCGGTACGCTCGGCGCGGGTTTGCTGCGTGCGGGTTTCATAGCCGCAGGATTTCAAATCGACGCGCCCGCCTGACTTGCCTACCCAGGTCCACTTGCAGCCACAGTACAAGTCGCCGGTGGCGCTGTTGTTTTGGTCAAGGTAGATCTTCTGTTTCGCGACCACCTTGGCTTCGGTGAAGGTGGCGGGTGGGCTGGCGAAGGCGGCGGGTAGGGCGGCGAAGGCAAGTGCGACGGCGCAGAGCAGTTTCTTCATTGAATTACGTCTTAGGCTTACAAAAAGACGCGATTATACGGATTGTGCCCTGGGGTAGAAGCGGTGAAAGGCTTGCGGTTGAGCGCTGCGCGGCCGTGCGAAGGCGTGCGACAGCTCTCGAGGGTACTCACGCAGAGCTTAATAGCCCCAGTACTGCAACCCCCACAGCACACCCATGCCGACCCCCAGGGTCAGCAGCGTGCTGCGTGTGCGCCAGGCGACCAGCGCGGCGACGATCGCCGCAGGTAGCTGCGGGTTGCCTATGTCGATGCCAGGCTGCCCGGCCTCGAACACCACCGCCGGCAGTACCAAGGCGGCCAGTACGCTGGCTGGCACGTACACCAGCGCGCGGCGCAAAACCGGTGGAATGCGCAATGCACCATAGAATTCGATGAACGACAGCCGTATCGCGAAAGTGCCCAGGCCGATCAGGGCGAAGGTGACCCAGGGGGATAGCTCGGTCATGGCGTCTGCGCTGCCTTGTTTGCGTCTTTGCGTAGGTGCTCGATGGTCAAGCCGCTGATCACCCCGCCCAGCGACGCGGCCAGCAAACCCAGGTTGTAGGGTAGGTCATGTGCCAGAACCGCCAGCGCACCGCCCGCCACCGCTGCGCCCAACATTGCCGGGTTACGGATGCTCGGCACCAGCAGGGCCAGGAACGACAAGGGGATGGCAAAGCCCAGCGACCAGGATTGCGGGATGCCGGCACCCAAGTAAACACCGGCCAGCACAGCCAGGTTCCAGCCGACCCACATCGGCAGGGCTGTTCCCATGTAGTACGCGAAGGCAGATCGGCCCACCGGGCCGGTGCCGAACTTCAGGCTGCACAGTGCAAAAGCCTGATCGGAGAGCACGAATGCCAACGGCCAAGTCTTGCGCCGCGGCAGGTTACTGAGATGGGGCGCCAGGGCTGCGCTGTACATCACAAAGCGCAGGTTGATCACCAGTGCGGTCACCACCATGGTCAGCGGCAGCGCACCGCTGTGCATCAGTTGCAGCACCACCATCTGCGCAGACCCGGAATAGAACAGCAAGGTCATGCCCATGGCATCGGCAGGCGACATACCGATACCTATGGCAGTCACTCCGGTGATCAAGCCAAAGGGCAGCATGCCGGTCATCAATGGCAGGACCGCGCGGGCACCTTCGCTGAAGGCGGGCATCGCGCCTTGGTGTGACATGGGGTATTCCTTGACGCTCATCGGGGCTGCACAAAGTAAAGGGCGCAGCGCGTTGCCACAATGGCTTTTTCGAAACGATCGGTCTGCGCGAGGGCACGCAGGCGTTAGCGGATAAAAAAGACCCGCAGCGCCAGGGCGAGCGGGTCAAATCGGCCTTGGCCGCTCCAGTGTCAGATATGCAGTGCGTGGCCCAGCGCACGCAGCGCCGCTTCCTGCACCGCCTCGCCCAGGGTCGGGTGGGCATGGATGGTCCCGGCTACATCCTCCAGCCGTGCGCCCATCTCCAGCGACTGCGCGAATGCAGTACTGAGCTCGGACACGCCCACTCCAACCGCCTGCCAACCGACGATCAGGTGATTGTCACGGCGTGCCACCACGCGCACGAAACCGCTGGTCGATTCAAGCGTCATGGCCCTGCCGTTGGCGGCGAACGGGAATTGCGCGACGATGCAGTCGAGCCCAAGCTGGCTGGCTTGCTCGGGCGTGTGGCCCACCACCACCACTTCCGGGTCGGTAAAGCACACTGCGGCGATGGCTGCAGGTTCGAACCGTCGCGCTTTGCCAGCGATGATTTCGGCAACCATCTCACCCTGCGCCATGGCACGGTGGGCAAGCATCGGCTCACCGGCCACGTCACCAATGGCCCAGACGTTGCGCATGCTGGTCTGGCAGCGCGCATCGATGGCGATCGCAGCGCCGTTCATCTTCAGGTCCAGGCATTGCAGGTTGAACCCTTGGGTGTGTGGCCGACGGCCTACTGCCACCAGCACCCGGTCGGCCTCAAGGCGCAGTTGCCCGCCCTGGCCATCGCTGGCCAGCAGGCAGCCGTCTTCATAGCCCTCTACGCTGTGGCCCAGGTACAGGCTGATGCCCAAAGTCTTCAGAGCCTGCGCTACGGGGGCGGTCAGCTCGCTGTCATAGGTCGGCAGAATGCGTTCGCGCGCCTCCACGACGCTCACCTGTGCGCCAAGCTTGCGATAGGCGATGCCCAGTTCCAGGCCGATGTACCCGCCACCCACCACCACCAGATGCTTGGGTAGCGTTGAGGGCGCCAGGGCTTGGGTGGATGAAATGATCGGCCCACCCAAGGGGAGCATTGGCAGTTCGACGCTGGTGGAGCCAGTGGCCAGCAGCAGGTGTTCGCACTGTATACGCTGGCCGTCGACCTCGACCTGCTTGCCATCGAGGATCTTTGCCCAGCCGTGGATCACCTTCACGCCATGTTTCTTCAGCAAGGCAGCCACGCCTGTGGTCAGGCGGTCGACGATGCCATCCTTCCAGGCCACGCTCTGGGCGATATCCAGGCGCAGGTTGTCGACGCTGATGCCCAGTGGCGAATGCCCGGCCAAACGTGCGGTCTGATGGAATTGCTCGGCCACATGGATCAGCGCCTTGGACGGGATGCAGCCAATGTTCAGGCAGGTGCCGCCCAGGGCCTGGCCTTCGATCAGCACCGTAGGAATGCCCAGTTGCCCGGCACGGATAGCGGCTACATAACCACCCGGGCCACCGCCGACGATCAGCAGGGTAGTATCGATGATCTGCGACATGCTCACTCCAGGAACAGACAGGCAGGTTGTTCGAGCAGGCCGCGCACGGCCTGGATGAACTGCGCGGCGTCCATGCCATCGACCACCCGGTGGTCGAATGAGCTGGACAGGTTCATCATCTTGCGCACGACGATCTGGCCGTCGATCACCACCGGCCGTTCGACGATACGGTTGACGCCGACGATCGCCACTTCCGGTGTGTTGACCACCGGTGTGCTGACGATGCCGCCCAAGGCACCGAGGCTGGTCAGGGTGATGGTCGAACCGGTCAACTCTTCACGGCTGGCCTTGTTGCTGCGCGCAGCGTTGGCCAGGCGTGCGATCTCGCTGGCGTTGGCCCACAGGCTGGCGGCTTCGGCGTGGCGCAACACCGGGACCATCAAACCGTTGTCCCCCTGGGTGGCGATGCCCACATGCACCGCACCATGGCGGGTGATGACCTGTGCTTCGTCGTCGTATGTGGCGTTGATCTGCGGATAGTCGCGCAGGGCTACCACCAGAGCGCGTACCAGAAACGGCAGCAGCGTCAGCTTGCCACGCGTATCGCCATGCTTGGCGTTGAGCTGCTGGCGCAGGGCCTCCACGGCGGTGACGTCGATCTCTTCTACGTAACTGAAATGCGCGACCCGGCGCTTGGCATCCTGCATGCGCTGGGCGATCTTGCGGCGCAGGCCGATCACCGGCACCTGCTCGCTGTCGGTGCGCTTGGCATAGCCCTGCGGGGCCTGGCCGGCAGCGCTGTGCGGTTTGCTCATGAACGCGTCGAGGTCTTCGTGCAGGATGCGCCCGGCCGGGCCGCTGCCATGCACATAGCGCAACTCGATGCCGGCATCCAGTGCGCGTTTGCGCACGGCAGGCGAAGCCAGCGGTTTGTCGCCAGGCTGGCGCGGCACGATCGGCGCTTGGGCAAGCTGCGCCGGGGTATGTGCGGCTACGGGTTGGATGGCCTGTGGCTCAGGCTTGGGCGCAACCGTTGCACTGGGAGCCTGCGCCACGTTGGCCTGCGGCACCTCGACATGGTTGCCGCCGCCTTCGACCTCGATGCGGATCAGCTCGCTGCCGACCGCCATCACTTCGCCCGGCTGGCCGCCCAAGGCCAATACTTTGCCGCTGACCGGCGAGGGGATTTCCACCGTCGCCTTGTCGGTCATGACGTCGGCCACTACCTGGTCCTCAGCGATGACGTCGCCGACTTTGACGAACCATTCCACCAACTCGACCTGCGCGATGCCTTCGCCAATGTCTGGCATCTTGATGACGTGCGTGCCCATTCAGACCTCCATGACCCGTTTCAATGCCGCGCCCACCCGCGATGGGCCTGGGAAGTACGCCCATTCCTGTGCGTGGGGGTAGGGGGTGTCCCAACCGGTGACACGCTCGATCGGCGCTTCGAGGTGGTGGAAGCAGTGCTCCTGCACCAGCGACACCAGTTCGGCGCCGAAGCCGCAGGTACGCGTGGCCTCGTGGACCACTACACAGCGGCCGGTTTTTTTCACCGACGCGACGATAGTTTCAAGGTCCAGCGGCCACAAGCTGCGCAGGTCGATGACTTCAGCATCCACACCGGTTTCCTCGGCAGCCACCTGGGCCACGTACACCGTGGTGCCATAAGTCAGCACGGTCACGTCGTTGCCGGGACGGGTGATGGCCGCTTTGTCCAGCGGTACGCTGTAGTAACCGTCGGGCACAGCGCTCTGCGGGTGTTTCGACCAGGGGGTGACAGGGCGGTCGTGATGGCCGTCGAACGGGCCGTTGTACAGGCGTTTGGGCTCCAGGAAGATCACCGGGTCGTCGCATTCGATCGAAGCGATCAGCAAGCCTTTGGCGTCGTATGGGTTGGACGGCATGACCGTGCGCAGGCCGCAGACCTGGGTGAACATCGCTTCGGGGCTCTGGCTGTGGGTCTGGCCACCGTAGATGCCGCCACCGCAGGGCATGCGCAAGGTCAGCGGGGCGATGAACTCGCCGGCCGAGCGGTAACGCAGACGGGCCATTTCCGAAACGATCTGGTCGGAGGCCGGGTAGAAGTAGTCGGCGAACTGGATTTCCACCACCGGGCGCAAGCCATAAGCGCCCATGCCAACGGCAGTGCCGACGATACCGCTTTCCGAGATCGGCGCGTCGAACACGCGCGACTTGCCATACTTGGTCTGCAGGCCTTCGGTACAACGGAAAACCCCGCCAAAGTAACCGACGTCCTGGCCGTATATCACCACATTGTCGTCGCGCTCGAGCATGACATCCATGGCCGAGCGCAAGGCCTGGATCATGGTCAGTGTGCTGGTGGCCATGGCGGTTTCCGGGTTGATGCTGTTGTTGTGATCGTTCATTTCAGACCCCTAGTTCCTGGCGCTGACGACGAAGGTGCTCAGGCATGTCCTTGTAGACGTCTTCGAACATCGACGCCGCGCTGGGAATGTGGCCATTGGCGAGCGTGCCGTACTGTTCGGCCTCTTTCTGCGCCGCGATCACTGCTGCTTCGAACTCGGCGGTGGTGGCCTGATGTTCTTCCTCGGACCAGTGACCGGTCTTGATCAGGTGCTGCTTGAGGCGGGCGATCGGGTCGCCCAGTGGGAAGTGGCTCCAGTCATCGGCCGGGCGGTACTTGGACGGGTCGTCGGACGTCGAATGCGGGCCGGCGCGGTAGGTCACCCACTCGATCAGCGACGGGCCAAGGCCACGGCGGGCGCGTTCGGCGGCCCAGCGCGAGGCGGCGTAGACGGCGACGAAGTCATTACCGTCGACCCGCAGCGAGGCGATGCCGCAACCCACACCACGGCCGGCGAAGGTGGTCTGTTCACCACCCGCGATCGCCTGGAAGGTGGAGATCGCCCATTGGTTGTTGACCACATTGAGGATCACCGGGGCGCGGTAAACGTGGGCGAAGGTCAGGGCGGTGTGGAAGTCCGACTCGGCGGTGGCGCCGTCACCGATCCAGGCCGAAGCGATCTTGGTATCGCCCTTGATCGCCGAGGCCATGGCCCAGCCCACTGCTTGCACGAACTGGGTCGCCAGGTTGCCGCTGATGGTGAAGAACCCGGCATCGCGTACCGAGTACATGATGGGAAGCTGGCGGCCCTTGAGCGGGTCGCGCTCGTTGGACAGCAGCTGGCAGATCATGTCCACCAGGGACACGTCGCGGGCCATTAGAATGCTTTGCTGGCGGTAGGTGGGGAAGCACATGTCAGTGCGGTTGAGCGCCAGCGCCTGGGCGCTGCCGATGGCTTCCTCGCCCAGGCTCTGCATGTAGAAAGACATCTTTTTCTGGCGCTGGGCAACCACCATGCGGCTGTCGAAGATGCGTGTCTTGAGCATCGCACGCATGCCTTGGCGCAGCACCTGGGGGTCGATGTCATCGGCCCATGGGCCCTGGGCATCGCCGTGCTCATCGAGTACGCGGACCAGGCTATAGGAGAGGTCGGCGGTGTCGGCGGCGTCTACATCGATTGGGGGTTTACGGACTTTGCCTGCGTCGTTCAGGCGCAGGTAGGAGAAATCTGTCTGGCAGCCTGGCCGGCCGGTGGGCTCGGGCACATGCAAACGCAGGGGGGCGTACTCGTTCATGCTTTTTACGCTCGCTCGGATGTTGTTTTTGTGAGCTCTGAAGCGGTCGCCGCTGACTACCGGCTTGTGACTGGCAGGTCAGCGTCACTTACATCTTAGTGGCAGGGCGAGAGAATTTTTCTCTCAAGTTGATTGCCTTTGTCTGACAGGGGAGATAAACATTCCGCACAAGCACAAAAAACCGGTGAATTTGTCTCATGCGCAAGCTCGATCGTACCGATATCGGCATTCTCAACAGCCTTCAGGACAACGCCCGCATCACCAATGCCGAGCTGGCGCGCTCGGTGAACTTGTCGCCCACGCCCTGTTTCAACCGGGTCAAGGCGATGGAGGAGCTGGGGGTGATTCGCCAGCAGGTCACCTTGCTGTCGCCCCAGGTGCTGGGCCTGGACGTGAACGTGTTCATCCATGTCAGCCTGGAGAAACAGGTCGAGCAGGCCTTGCACCGCTTCGAGGAAGAAATCGCCGAGCGGCCAGAGGTGATGGAGTGCTACCTGATGACGGGAGATCCGGACTACCTGCTGCGGGTGCTGCTGCCGAGTATCCAGGCCCTGGAACGGTTCCTCGATTATTTGACGCGCTTGCCAGGGGTGGCCAACATCCGCTCAAGCTTTGCCCTCAAGCAGGTGCGCTACAAGACCGCTTTACCGTTGCCTGCCAATGGCATGACCTTGCGCGAATAGGCTGGCACAGTCTATGCGAGAGGGTGCTTGATATTTTAAACACCCCTAGCCTATGTTGTGGCCAGCCCATAACAACAAGGACAAGCGTCATGACCACCGCCGCCCACCGCTCGCCTGCCGAGATCCTCCAGGGCATTGACCAGATCGAATGCGTCACCCCCGACCTCAACGGCGTCCCCCGTGGAAAAGTGATGACCGCCGAAGGCTTCCTCGAGGGCCGCCGCTTGCAGATGGCCCGGGGGGTGCTCTTGCAATGCATCATGGGGGGGTACCCTCCAGCGCGTTTCTACGGCAGTGATGACGGTGACCTGGCGTTGGTGGCCGAGCCTGCACAGATCCATCGCCTGCCATGGAGCGAAGAGGGCCTGGCGCTGGCTATCTGTGATGCCAACGAACTTGACGGCATGCCCTCCGGGCTGTCCACGCGGGGCCTGCTAAAAGCGGTGATCGCCCGCTATGCAGCCCTGGGGTTGGCACCGGTGGTGGCGACCGAGCTTGAGTTCTTCGTCTTTGCCCACAACGCCGACCCGCTGCAGCCCTTCCAGCCCCCGCTTGGCAGGGACGGCCGCCGTGAGCTTGGGCATTCGGCGTTCAGCGTCAGCTCCAACAACGGCCTGCGCCCATTCTTCCAGGAGGTCTACCAATGCATGGCGGCCCTGGGCCTGCCACGCGACACCTTCATGCATGAAATGGGCGTGAGCCAGTTCGAGATCAACTTGCTGCACGGCGACCCGCTGCTGCTGGCCGACCAGACCTTCCTGTTCAAGCACCTGCTCAAAGAGGTGGCCCTAAAGCACGGGCTGACTGTGGTGTGCATGGCCAAACCGTTGGCACATACCCCGGGCAGTTCCATGCATATTCACCAGAGCCTGGTGGAGATTGCCAGCGGGCGGAATGTATTCAGCGACCAGAAAGGCGAGGCGACCGAGGCGTTTTACCACTTCATCGGTGGCCAGCAGGCGTGCATGGCCGACTTCACCGCGTTGTTCGCGCCCAACGTCAACTCCTACCAGCGCTTGTGCCACCCTTACGCTTCGCCGAACAATGCCTGCTGGTCCGAGGACAACCGCGCTGCAGGCCTGCGCATCCCTGCCAGCGCCCCGGTGGCGCGACGGGTGGAAAACCGCTTGCCGGGCGCAGACGCCAACCCCTACCTGGCCATCGCTGCCAGCTTGGCCGCGGGCCTGCATGGCATCGAACAGCGCCTGCAGCCCACCCCGGCGATCCAGGGCGAGTTCCAGGTGCCGGAGCACTTGAGTCTGCCTTGCACCCTGCATGCAGCACTGGAGCGCCTCAAGCGCAGTGCGTTGGCCCGGGAACTGTTCGGCAATGAGTTCATCGAAGGCTACGTTGCGAGCAAGACCCTTGAACTTACGGACTTCTTCAACGAAATCACGCCATGGGAGCGACGCGTGCTGGCCTCACAGGCCTGAGCGCGACACCCTTGGTACTGGCCGCGCCGCTGTCAGCCGATTTGGCTGGCGCAGGACTGCATTACGGCCGTTTTGCTTTTATGCTTGCGGCAAGCCAACGCCACCTGACCAGGGAGTTCGACGGGACGTATGCGAAACATCTGGAAGCCCTTTCAGTCGCTGTATTTTGCCGCCTTGATGATGCTGATCGGCTCCGGCCTGCTGAGCACTTACCTGGCACTGCGCCTGGCGGCCGAGCATGTCGATAGCCTGTGGGTAGGTGCGTTGATGGCAGCCAACTACTTTGGTCTGGCGGTAGGCGGCAAGGTCGGCCACCGGCTTATCGGTAGGGTTGGGCACATTCGAGCCTATGCCACGTGCGCCGGCATCGTCGGTGCGGCGGTGCTTGGCCATGGCCTGACCAGCTGGCTGCCGGTATGGGTCGGGCTGAGGATGATCGTCGGCCTGGGCATGATGTGCCAGTATATGGTCATCGAAAGCTGGCTCAATGAGCAGGCCGACGCCAAGCATCGGGGTGCGGTGTTCAGCGGCTACATGATCGCCTCCTACCTTGGCCTTGTGCTTGGCCAGCTGATTCTGGTGGTACACCCGCAACTGGGCCCTGAGCTGCTGATGCTGGTAGCCATGTGCTTCGCCTTGTGTCTGGTGCCGGTAGCGATGACACGGCGCATCCACCCAGCACCGCTGCGCCCGGCACCGATGGAACCAAAGTTCTTCATCAAGCGGGTACCACAGTCGCTCAGCACGGTACTGGGTTCGGGCCTGATCGTCGGCTCGTTCTATGGCTTGGCGCCGCTGTACGCGTCCAGTCAAGGCATGTCGACCGAACAGATTGGTCTGTTCATGGGTTGCTGCATCTTTGCCGGGCTGCTGGTGCAGTGGCCGCTTGGCTGGCTGTCCGACCGGTATGACCGTGCTGTGCTGATTCGTAGCGTCGCAGTGGGTTTGGCAGTGGCGTCGGCGCCGCTCGCCCTATTGCCCAGCGTGCCGCTTGAGGTGCTGTTCGGCATTGGCTTCGTGATTTCCCTGCTGCAATTTTGCCTGTACCCGCTGGCGGTGGCGTTCTCCAATGACCATGTCGAGAGCGAGCGGCGGGTTTCGTTGACGGCCATGCTGCTGGTCACCTATGGCGTGGGTGCCTGTATCGGGCCCTTGGCGGCGGGTGTTCTGATGAAAGTATTCGGGGCGCAGATGCTCTACGCATTCTTCGCATTCTTCGCCCTGGTGCTGGTCTGGCGCATCCGGCCAAAAGCCGTTACCGGGCTGCACCAGGTGCAGGATGCTCCACTGGGGCACGTGGCCATGCCAGCGGCCGGCTCGCCACTGTCGGCGGCCCTCGACCCCCGTGTGGATGAGCAGACCGTGCAGGACGTGATGCAGACCCCAGTTGCGGCTGAGGATACCGAAGAAGAGGAAAAGGCGGGGGTAGAGGCGGCGCCGGGGCACGTCGAGCGGCCGGTGTAATCGAACTGCCAGCAAGCAGGCCCCGTGCCTGATTGCTGGCAGGCGGCAATGTCACTAGTGCTTGAGCTCTATATTGCGCAGCTGCAGCGTCAGCACTTCGCCCTGTTTGTCGCCGGCATTGAGAAACCACAAACGCAGATTGTCACTGTCCTTGTTGCTGACGTGCCTATAGGGCACAACTGACACCCTGTGGCCCTGCAAGTCGCGCAGGTGGAAATCGATATGCTCGGCGCTTGCCACATCACCATCCCAGGGTTGCAGCAATTCGATCTTCCATTTGTTGCGCGACTGCGAAAACAGATCGTGTGGCAAGTCCAATAACCTGCCCAATACGTGAGTACCGTATAGGCCCAGCCAGCCATTGCCGTTTTTGGCGAGCCTTGCGTCTTGGTACTCCCAAGAAGTGTCGCATTTGATCTTGTAGTAGATGCGGTTACGTCCTTTTTCCACGAAGGCGAACTCAAAGCGTATGGGCTTGAAGCTGGAGGTGCCCCGCAAGTGGTGCTCTGTGCACAGCCAGCCATCGACGTCCAGTGAGAGCGTTGGGTGCACCCAGATGGGGGTTTCAACTACCCCGATACGGCCATAGTGGCAATGCAGTTCAGCGGTGAATGTCGATTGAATCATGCTAGGCCTCGTTCCTGATGCGCCTGTTGCAGGCTTGGGGCGCTCTACAGTAGGAAGTCGGTCAATCACGCGTAATGGGGAAACCTTACGCCAATCGGCAAACGAAAACGCCACCCGGTGGGTGGCGTTCGGCGAGCGCGGCTCGGTTCAATAATCGTCTTTATCGAAACGCCGAGCCTCACGCTGCAACTGGTAGACGAAACTTTCGACCTTGCGCTGGGCTTGACCTGTGAGGTTATGAAAGCGCACGCCAGCAAAGGTGGTGTTGATCCGCTCTTCGAAGTGCAGATGGCGCAGTTCCACCATGGTATCAACCAGGCCTAGCGGGTTGCTGGCCTTGAAGCGTTCGTACACTTGGCCCAGTTGCAGGCGGTCCTCGACGTTACCGTCGAAGCGCAGCTTGCAGCCGGTGGCCGAAATGTCCAGCAGCTTGCCACGCAAGGCACCGTTACCCTTGAGGTAGCTGCCATCGAGAATGATGTCGACCAACTGCGACAGCTTGAGCGCTGCACGGAATGCGTTGCGGCGCTGGTGGTAGGTCATTTCTTCAGGCATCGCACCGCGGTAGCAGCGATGACCATCGACCTCGCTGATTTTCAACTGCTGGTCGCATTCCCAGGCGATGCGCACACCGTCGTGGAAGCCTTCGATGCGGAACGCTTCGCCGTTCTCGATGAATTTTTCGCCATCGCGCGGAATCATTTCATCCAGGGCCAGCGCATTGCTGTCACGGTCTACGTGCACCACGTAACTCTGGAACCGCTGGCTGCGCTCGTGGAAGGTGATGATCAGCGGATCGTGGCTTTCTTGTAGTAGGCGCAGGTTGGCCGCGATCTCCAAAGGCGTGTTCAGCACCTTTGGCGGTTGCGGGGCATCGGCTTCATTGAACACGGGTTATCAATCTCCAGGCAAAAACGACACACGCAAGTAACGGCATTTTGCCAGTATGTTCCGTGCCTTGATAGAAATAATCACACCTGGCTGAGCGCCCGGGGCTTGGCTAGTGGGGAGGTGGTGCCACGGCTGTCGTAGAGCGATGGCGCTTCACCGCCCTGAAGGATATTGATCTGGTTGGCCGTGACGTGTTGTTGCACTTGAATCATCCGGCCGTTGGTCTCGTTGACCTTCTGGCACGCCGTCATCAACTGGTTCAGCACTTCGAGCTGCTGCATGATCAGCTCGCCGTTGTCCGACTGAGCGGCCAGTGCCTGCACACCGGCACGGTTGGCACTAAGGCCAAGGCTGGTGAGCAGGTTGTTGCGACGCATGCCTTGCTGCTCGAGCAGGACGATCAGCGACTGCTTGCGCGCCAGGATACCCTCCAGCGGAGCCATGTCGCGGCCGTGCAGGGCGATAGACTCCTGCTGGAGCAGGTCGAGCAGTTCCTGGGTCGGTGCGATGTCGTCTTCGATCAGTTGCAGCAAAGTGATGTCGTGCATGGCTAACTCTTGGCTTTACATAGCGTCCGTGAAGTCAGCGCGACGAACGGTCAGCGCTGGGCTTCGAAATCGAGCAGTTTGCTGGCGACACGGCCGGCGTCGACCTGGTAGCTGCCGTCTGCGATGGCCTGCTTCAACTGCGCCACGCGGGCACTGTTGACGACGGGCTGGTCGCGCAGCTTGTCGCTGACCTGTTGCAACTGCTGGGCCTCTTGGCTGAGGTGTACCGCTTCTCCGCTGGCGCTGGCGCCTTTGGGCGCTTCTTTGGCTTCGCCGGTTTTTTCGGCGTTGCCGGACGTGGCGTTGCCACGAACGCCGCCCGTGATGGACGGAGAGTTGTTCAAACGACTTAAGTCGATGGCCATGATCGCAAACCTCTGGGTATTTGGACGCTTGCCTTGTTTTCGGCCAACCCGAAATAAACTTTAGGCATGAATGCGTAGCCGCCTGTCAGCAAGCCCGCGAACCCGTTTGCGCACAGTTTAGGAAAAGCCGCAGCGCACTGCCAGCGTAATCTACATGGCGACCTCGACGTGGCCTGGGCCGGTCACCCGGGCTTTGACCACCCGCTGCGAATTGAGGTTGCGCACGCGGATCTGCTCGCCTTCGCCACCTTTGGCCAGCGCTTCACCAGGCATGCGCACGCTCAGCGAGCCACTGCGCGCGGTAATCACGACATGATCGCCCTTGCGCACTACCTCGGCCTGTTCAAGGTGCTGCGGCGTGAGTACCTGGTCGAGCACTGTGGGGCGTAGCATTTTCATGCCCACCGCCTGATCCAGTTCGGTGAGAAAACCCTGGTTCAGCGTGCCGACATCGCGCTCGCGCAACGCGACATCGTTCTCGCCGACCACGTTGTCACGTTTGAGTGGCCGAGTGACCACCACCACCTCGCGAAATAGCTTCACCGTTGCCGGTACGAAGATGGTCCAGGGCGCGCTGCCGTTGCAGCGCACCCGCACGGTCACCCGCCCCAGCGGTTGGGCCGGGCTTTCCAGCGACGCGTCCAGTTGCTGGCTGCACAGGGGCATGCGTAGGCGCGGGTCGAGCGGGTTGACCTGAATTTCGTAGCGCCCTGGGGTTTGCGTGGTCGCCAGATAGTCCTCGACACTGAATTCAAGAAACCCTTGGGTGACACCGATAAGCTGTTCAGGCAAGGTAACCGCGTCCGCCAGTGTGCGAGCGCCAGGTGCCAGCAGGCATAGCGTGGCGAGCAAGCCGCTCAGCAGGTGCGTCAGTCGTCGGAAATTTGTCGTTTTCGTGTACATGGCGCTCAAAAAAGCAAAGCCCGTGCCGACTTGCTGAGCAAGTGGCACCAAAAAGGCAGAAAGCATAAGGAGTCAGGCATGGCGGGGGTAATGGATTCAGTCAACCAGCGTACGCAGCTGGTTGGGCAGAATCGCCTGGAATTGCTGCTGTTCCGTCTCAATGGAGCGCAGCTTTACGGCATCAACGTGTTCAAGGTCCGCGAGGTGCTGCAATGCCCTGAGCTGACCCTGTTGCCCAAGTCTCACCGGGTTGTGCGAGGTGTAGCGAACATTCGCGGGGCGACCATCCCGATCCTCGATTTGTCGATGGCGACCGGCCTGCCAGGCTTGCAGGAAGACACGCGCAACAGTTTCGTGATCATCACCGAGTACAACACCAAGACCCAAGGGTTTCTGGTGCATTCGGTCGAGCGTATCGTCAACATGAACTGGGAAGAGATCCATCCACCACCCAAGGGCACTGGGCGCGACCATTACCTGACGGCCGTTACCCGGGTCGATAACCGCATGGTCGAAATCATCGACGTGGAGAAGGTGCTGGCCGAGGTGGCACCGTCGTCCGAATCGGTGTCTGCCGGTGTGGTCGATGCCGAGGTGCAGGACAAGGCCACTTTGTTGCGCGTGCTTACCGTCGACGATTCGTCGGTGGCGCGCAAGCAGGTCAGCCGCTGCCTGCAGACGGTGGGGGTGGAGGTGGTGGCACTCAACGATGGTCGTCAGGCCCTGGATTACCTGCGCAAGCTGGTGGACGAGGGCAAGCGGCCGGAAGAAGAGTTTCTGATGATGATTTCCGACATTGAAATGCCGGAAATGGACGGCTATACGCTTACCGCAGAAATCCGTAGCGATCCGCGTATGCAAAAATTGCACATCTGCCTGCATACTTCGCTGTCCGGGGTATTCAACCAGGCGATGGTCAAGAAAGTCGGTGCCGATGATTTCCTCGCCAAATTCAGGCCGGATGACCTGGCCCAGCGCGTGGTCGACCGAATCAAGGCAACGCATTGAAGCAGCCGGGGGCAGCCCCCCGGCACCAGTGATTGAAAAGAGGCGGCAGTAGTGTCTACGGGTAATTTGGAATTCGAACAGTTCAGGGTCTTCCTGGAAAAAGCCTGTGGCATCCTGCTGGGGGAGAATAAGCAGTACCTGGTTTCCAGCCGTCTCAACAAGCTGATGGAGCAACAGGGTATCAAGAGCCTCGGCGAGCTGGTGCAGCGCATTCAGACCCAGCCGCGCGGCGGCCTGCGTGAGCAGGTGGTGGATGCGATGACCACCAACGAGACCCTGTGGTTTCGCGATACCTACCCGTTCGAAGTGCTGAAGAACAAGGTCATACCTGAGTTCATCAAAAACAACCCCGGCCAGCGTCTGCGCATGTGGTCGGCGGCCTGTTCGTCGGGGCAGGAGCCGTATTCGATCTCGATGGCCATCGACGAATTCGAGCGCAGTAACCTTGGCCAGTTGAAGATGGGGGCGCAGATTGTCGCCACCGACCTTTCCGGTTCGATGCTGACCAATTGCAAAAGCGGTGAGTACGATAGCCTGGCGATCGCTCGTGGGTTGTCCCAGGAGCGCTTGCAGCGTTATTTCGACACCAAAGGGCCCGGCCGCTGGGCGGTCAAGCCGGCCATCCGTAGCCGAGTCGAGTTCCGCGCTTTCAACCTGCTCGACAGTTACGCAAGCCTGGGCAAGTTCGATATCGTGTTCTGTCGTAATGTGCTGATCTACTTCTCGGCGCAGGTGAAGAAGGACATCCTGATGCGCATCCACAGCACCCTCAAGCCTGGGGGCTATCTATTCCTAGGTGCCTCGGAGGCGCTGAACGGGTTGCCGGACCATTACCAGATGGTCCAGTGCAGCCCCGGTATCATCTACCAGGCCAAGTGAGCGCGATGGCCGGCAATGCAAATTGCCGGCTTTTTTGTTTGCCTGTGCCAGATATCTCGCGGTTCAACCCGCAAATCGTGACGTAGCGGTTTGACGTCAATTTTTTGATTTGCCGCTTTTGCCACCCCTCAATTGCCGCTTTTCCCTGGCCAAGCGGAAGCACTTTGCCGCTTTTCTGGCATCGGGCCAGTAGCGGAATACACTGCAGCCCAGTGTTTGCGCAATTTCAGGTCTTTGGCACAACCCTTGCTATGACTTGCTCAACGAAATTCCGGCCAACCTTCGAAGGTTTACCCGATTATGAGCATCAGTTTCGACAAGGCGCTTGGCATTCACGAAAAAGCCCTGGGTTTTCGCGCCCAGCGTGCCGAAGTGTTGGCCAACAACATCGCCAACGCCGACACGCCCAACTACAAGGCGCGTGACTTGGACTTCTCTTCGGTGCTTGCCGCCGAGAGTCAGAAGCAGCAAAGCGGGCGCTTTGCCATGGACCGTACCAATAGCCGGCATATCGAGGCCCAAGGGCTGGCAATGGCTGACGACAGCTTGCAGTACCGCGTGCCAACTCAGCCCTCGGTGGACCAGAACACCGTGGATGCCCAGATCGAGCAATCGAACTACACCGAAAACGCCATCGGGTTCCAGGCCAGCTTCACCCTGCTCAACAGTAAATTCAAAGGGCTGGTGTCGGCCCTGCGCGGAGAGTAATTCATGTCCCTTTCCAGTGTTTTCAACATCGCCGGCAGCGGCATGAGCGCGCAGAACACTCGCCTCAACACCGTCGCCTCGAACATCGCCAACGCCGAAACCGTGTCCTCGAGCATCGACCAGACCTACCGTGCTCGCCACCCGGTATTTGCCACCACCTTCCAGAACGCCCAGAACGGCACCAGCCAGTCGCTGTTCGAGGATCAGGGCGAGGCGGGGCAGGGCGTGCAGGTCAAGGGCATCGTCGAAGACCAGAGCAACCTGGAGGCGCGTTACGAGCCTAACCACCCGGCGGCGAACAAGGACGGCTACGTCTACTACCCCAACGTCAATGTGGTTGAAGAGATGGCTGACATGATCTCGGCCAGCCGCGCGTTCCAGACCAACGCCGAGCTGATGAACACCGCCAAGAACATGATGCAGAAGGTTCTGACCCTGGGTCAGTGATAAGGAATCGCGACGATGGCCATCGATACTTCGACCACCGGTGTCAACCTCAATGACGTGCTGGCGGCCTCGGGTGTAAGCACCGGTACCACCAAGAAAACCGCCACAGACACAACTTCCCAGACGGGCAACAGCACGCTGGGCAAGGACGCGTTCTTGCAGCTGCTGGTGACCCAGATGCAGCACCAGAACCCACTCGACCCGCAGGATAACGGTGAGTTCGTCGCCCAGTTGGCACAGTTCAGCAGCCTGGAAGGCATTACCTCGCTCAATGAATCGGTTACCAACATCACCAGTGCCATGGCCTCGTCCCAGGCCCTGCAGGCTTCTTCGTTGGTCGGGCGCTCGGTGATCGTGCAGAACGACAAGGCCGTGGTCGACACCGCCGATAGCTTCAATGGCCAGTTCGTCGTACCCCAGGCCATCGATGGGGCGAAGATCACCGTCAAAGACAAGGACGGCAACACCGTCAAGACCATCGAGGTGGGCGAGCAGAAAGCCGGCTACGCCGACTTCATTTGGGATGGCACCAACGCCAGCGGTGAAAAGGTCGATCCGGGCACCTACACCTTCACCGCCAGCACCACCGTCGACGGTCAGTCGGTGCAGATGAATACCCTGCTGCCGGCCAAGGTCACCAGCGTCAGCTTCAACACCACAGGCGAGATGGTGCTCAACCTCGCTGGCGTCGGCAAGGTTTCCCTCGCTGACGTACAAACCATCGGTATCTAAGGCCAGAACGGCACAAGGAGCAACAGCATGTCTTTCAATATCGGCCTTAGCGGTCTGTACGCAGCCAACAAGCAACTGGACGTCACTGGCAACAACATCGCCAACGTCAACACCACAGGTTTCAAATCGTCCCGTGCCGAGTTCGCCGATGTCTACGCTGGTGCCAACCGCCTGGGCGTAGGCAAGAACCAGGTCGGTAACGGTGTGCGCCTGGCCGCGGTTTCCCAGCAGTTCACCCAGGGTGACGTGAACAACACCGGCAACGTGCTGGACATGGGCATCCAGGGCCAAGGCTACTTCGTACTGTCGGACAACGGTTCGATGGTCTACACCCGTGCCGGCGCCTTCCAGAACAGCAAGGACAACTACGTCGTCACCTCCGATGGCCTGCGCCTGCAAGGTTATGCGGCGGATGCCAACGGTACGATCAAGAAGGGTGTGCTGACCGACCTCAAGATCGATACCTCCGCCCTGCAACCTAAGGCCACCAGCCTGATCGACCAGGGTATCAACCTGAACTCGTCGGCCAAATCCATCCCGCTGCCTTCCACGCCGCCGGTCGCAGGTGAGATCGTCTTCGACCCAACCGACGAAACCTCGTACAGCAAGTCGTTCTCGACCAAGGTCTACGACAGCCAAGGCAACGAGCACACCATGGAGCAGTTCTATCGCAAGACCGATACGAACGAGTGGACCATGTACACCCTGATCGATGGCCGCAACCCGATGGACCCGACCACCGATACCCCATTGACGGGCACCATCAGCTTCAACAGCGATGGCAGCGTGGCCTCGATGACCACTGACACCACCGGGCTGCCGACGGGGGCGGAGTGGAGCGTGACCAACAACACCTTCACGCTCAAGGGCTGGATTCCAGCCACTCAGGATGCCAGCGGTAACTGGATCGCCAACGGTTCCACCGAGAACACCACTGGCATGCGTCTGTCGATGAACAGCACCACCTCGTACAATACCGAGACCGCGCGCATGTCGCAGTCCCAGGACGGCTACGCCACCGGCATTCTCTCCAGCCTGAGCATCGACTCCACGGGTGTGCTGTTCGCCAGTTTCAGCAACCAGCAATCCCGGGCCATTGGCCAGGTGGCGCTGGCCAGCTTCGCCAATGACCAGGGCCTGCAGCAAATCGGTGGCACCCGTTGGACGGAAACCTATTCCTCGGGCATTCCGGGCATCGATTCGCCGAAAACCGGCACCTTGGGCAGCGTTGAGTCCAACTCACTGGAAGCCTCCAACGTCAACCTGACTCAAGAACTGGTCGAGTTGATCAAGGCGCAGAGCAACTACCAGGCAAACGCCAAGACCATCTCTACCGAAAGCACCATCATGCAGACCATCATCCAGATGACCTGATGATGACGCGCTGGGGCCGTCGAGCGGCCCCGGCGATCTGGAGCACCCATGAACAAGCTGGCCATCCTGTTGCTCGCCGCCTTCTACCTGTATCAGGCCCACGCCGGCACCGCGCCTTGGTGGCGTTGGGAAAGCCAGGCGGACGGGCGGCTGGTGTGTTCGCAATGGCCGCCGGGGCAGGGCTGGAAAAAATTCGCCGGCCCTTATAGCAACGGCGGTTGCCGCGAACCGTAAGCCGTTGCCGCTATCGGCAAACCGGCGCCGGATAACCGGCGGCAGGCAGCTGGCAAACCCTGAATAAGCCCGTGAATACGGGCTTTTTCATGAATTCGAAAAGTTGGTTCGGAACTTGCTTTAAAGCCTGCACAGCAGCGGCGAGCGGCAATCGATCGTCAGTGCAGCGGAGGATGACTGTGGACAAGATGCTTTACGTGGCCATGACCGGCGCCAGCCAGAACGCGCTGGCGCAAAAGGCCCACGCCAACAACCTGGCGAACGTTTCCACCAATGGCTTTCAGCGTGATCTGGAACAGGCACGCTCCATGCCGGTGTTCGGTGACAGCTTTCCGTCGCGGGCATTTGCCATGACCGAGCGCCCGGCTACCGACTTCAGCGAAGGGCCGATGGTCGAGACCGGGCGTGACCTGGACGTGGCGGTGAGCGGCCAGGGCTTTATCGCCGTGCAGGCGCCCGATGGCAGCGAAGCTTACGTGCGCACCGGCAGCCTGAACATCGATGCCCTTGGCGTGTTGCGAGCTGGCAATGGCATGCCGGTGATCGGCAACGGTGGCCCTATCGCCATTCCACCAGAGCAGAAAGTCGAGGTCGGTGCCGATGGCACCCTCAGCATCCGCTCGATGGGTGAAGGCCCGCGGGTGATGGCCGAAGTCGACCGTATCAAGCTGGTCAACCCGGACATCAAAACCATGACCAAAGGTCTGGATGGCTTGATTCACACCCAGAGCGGCCAACCGGCGGCTGCCGACGTCAATGTGCGGGTGGTGTCGGGCTTTCTGGAAGGCAGCAACGTCAATGCCGTCGAAGAAATGACGTCGGTGCTGGCGCTGTCCCGCCAATTCGAGCTGCACGTGAAAATGATGAACGCGGCCAAGGAAGGCGATGAAGCCATGGCGCGTGTTTTGCAAATCGGCTAACCAACTGTGAACGGGTGCCGTAAAACAGGCGCACGAGGAGAATACTGATGCTTCCGGCTCTTTGGGTCGCTAAAACCGGCCTGTCCGCCCAGGACACCAACCTGACCGTTATTTCCAACAACCTGGCCAACGTTTCGACCACAGGCTTCAAACGCGATCGCGCCGAATTCGCCGACCTGTTGTACCAGATCAAGCGTCAGCCTGGCGCGCAGTCGACCCAGGACAGCGAGCTGCCATCGGGCCTGCAGGTAGGTACCGGTGTGCGCATCGTCGGCACCCAGAAAAACTTCCAGACCGGCAGCCTGCAAACCACCGAAAACCCGCTGGACATGGCGGTCAATGGCCGTGGCTTCTTCCAGGTGCTGCAGCCTGATGGCACTGTCTCCTATACCCGTGACGGTACTTTCCATCTCAACTCCGATGGCCAGATCGTCACTGCCCAGGGCTTCGCTCTGGAGCCTGCGGTAGTGGTGCCCAACGATGCCCAGACCTTCACCGTCGGCCAGGATGGCACCGTGTCCATCACCACTGCCGGTAACCCCGCAGCACAGGTGATCGGCAATATCCAGACAGCCGACTTCATCAACCCCGCTGGCCTGCAAGCCATCGGCGACAACCTGTTCCTGGAAACCGCTGCCAGTGGCGCGCCGCAGGTCGGCACACCAGGCCTCAATGGCTTTGGCACCACCTTGCAGCAGACACTGGAGAACTCCAACGTCAGCACCGTCGAAGAGCTGGTGAACATGATCACCACCCAGCGTGCCTACGAGATGAACTCCAAGGTCATCTCCACCGCTGACCAGATGCTGTCGTTCGTCACGCAACAGCTCTGAAGCGTGGTCGCTGCAAGCCTAAGTGCAGGTTCTACTCCCGTTACACCGTGAGGTATGTGTCATGAAGCGTCTGTTGTCTGTGTTCGCCCTGGGGGGGGCGGTGGTGTTGGCTGGTTGCGTCGCGCCGACGCCTAAGCCGAACGACCCGTACTATGCGCCGGTTCTGCCGCGCACCCCGCTGCCGGCGGCTGCCAACAACGGTTCGATCTACCAGGCCGGTTTCGAGCAGAGCCTGTACACCGACCGCAAGGCGTTCCGTGTGGGTGACATCATCACCATCACCCTCAACGAGCGCACTTCGGCGAGCAAGAACGCAGGGTCGCAGATTCAGAAAAACAGCAAGGCCGACCTGGGCCTGACCTCGCTGTTCGGGGCCAACCCCAATACCAACAATCCGTTCGGCGGCGGCGACCTGTCGCTGTCGGCCGGGTACAGCGGTGACCGCACCACCAAAGGCGACAGCAAGGCCACCCAAGGCAACACCTTGACCGGCTCGATCACGGTCACCGTGGCTGAAGTGCTCCCTAACGGCATCATCGCCGTGCGCGGCGAGAAGTGGATGACGCTCAACACCGGCGAGGAGTTGGTGCGTATCGCCGGGCTGATCCGTGCCGACGATATCGCCACCGATAACACCGTGCCGTCCACCCGTGTGGCCGACGCGCGCATTACCTATTCAGGCACAGGCTCCTTCGCCGATGCCAGCCAGCCCGGTTGGCTGGACCGCTTCTTCATGAGCCCGCTTTGGCCCTTCTGAGTACGGATGAACATGTTCAACCTAAGGCAGCTGATTGCCGCGACCCTGCTTCTGTCCTGTGCGTTCGGTGCCCATGCCGAGCGCCTGAAGGACATCGCCAGCATCTCTGGTGTGCGCTCCAACCAGTTGATCGGTTACGGCCTGGTGGTGGGGCTCAATGGCACGGGTGACCAGACCACCCAAACCCCCTTCACCTTGCAGACCTTCAACAACATGCTCTCGCAGTTCGGCATCAAGGTGCCGGCAGGTTCGGGCAACGTGCAGCTCAAGAACGTCGCCGCCGTGTCGGTGCATGCCGACCTGCCGGCATTTGCCAAGCCGGGGCAGTTGGTGGACATCACCGTATCATCGATCGGTAACTCCAAGAGCCTGCGTGGCGGCAGCCTGCTGATGACGCCGCTCAAAGGTATCGACGGCAATGTCTACGCCATCGCCCAGGGCAACCTGGTGGTCGGCGGCTTCGATGCCGAAGGCCGTGACGGCTCCAAGATCACCGTCAACGTTCCGTCGGCCGGCCGCATTCCTGGCGGAGCATCGGTCGAGCGTGCCGTGCCTAGCGGATTCAACCAAGGCAACAGCCTGACCCTGAACCTCAACCGCCCCGACTTCACGACAGCCAAGCGCATCGTCGACAAGGTCAACGAACTGCTCGGCCCAGGTGTCGCCCAGGCCGTGGACGGCGGCTCGGTACGGGTCAGTGCGCCCATGGACCCAAGCCAGCGCGTGGACTACCTGTCGATCCTCGAGAACCTGGAGATCGACCCTGGTCAGGCCGTGGCCAAGGTCATCATCAACTCGCGTACCGGTACCATCGTCATCGGGCAGAACGTCAAGGTCTCGCCAGCGGCGGTGACCCACGGCAGCCTGACCGTGACCATTACCGAAGACCCGATCGTCAGCCAGCCGGGGCCGTTCTCCAATGGCCAGACGGCAGTGGTGCCGCGCTCGCGGGTCAATGCCCAGCAGGAAGCCAAGCCGATGTTCAAGTTCGGCCCTGGGACCACCCTGGATGAAATCGTCCGTGCGGTGAACCAGGTGGGCGCAGCGCCGAGCGATCTAATGGCCATCCTCGAAGCCTTGAAGCAGGCCGGCGCCTTGCAGGCCGACCTGATCGTGATCTGAGGACGCCGCCGATGAATTCGAAAAGCCTCGTCTCCAGCCACGCCGACAGCGGTGCCTACACCGACCTGAACCGCCTGAGCTCGCTCAAGCACGGTGACCGCGACAGCGATGCCAACGTGCGCAAGGTGGCTCAGGAGTTCGAGTCGCTGTTCATCAGCGAGATGCTCAAAGCCTCGCGCAAGGCCAGCGATGTACTGGCCGACGACAACCCGATGAACAGCGAGACGGTCAAGCAGTACCGTGACATGTACGACCAGCAGTTGGCCGTGAGCATGTCCCGCGAGGGTGGTGGTATCGGTTTGCAAGACGTGCTGGTGCGCCAGCTGTCGAAGAACAAGAGCACGCCGGTCAACACCAGCCCGTTCCCACGTATCGAGGGCAGTGCGCCTGCGCTGTGGGGCAACAAGGTGGCCGAACCTGTGCACGCCACCCAGGCCGCTGCCACGCGTAATGACGTCGCCGCGCTCAATGCCCGGCGCCTGGCGCTGCCGGGCAAGCTCACCGACCGCCTGCTGGCCGGTATCGTGCCTTCGGCCACCGGCCCGGCCGCGACCACCAATACGGCAGCCGTGCCGGCCCGTGACGGGCAGCAAGTGGCTACCGCTATCGCCGTTCCCGACAACGGCCTGCGCATTACCGGCCGCGCGGTGGCGCAGCCGCCGCTGGCACCGAAGAAGGCCTTCGCAGGCAGCGACGAATTCGTCGCCACCATGCTGCCGATGGCTGAGCAGGCTGCCAAGCGCATCGGTGTCGACCCGCGTTACCTGGTGGCTCAAGCCGCCCTGGAAACCGGCTGGGGCAAGTCGGTCATGCGCAACAGTGACGGCAGCAGCAGCCACAACCTGTTCGGTATCAAGGCCAGTGGTAACTGGGAAGGCGATTCGGCGCGGGCGATCACCAGCGAATTCCGAGACGGTCAGTTCGTCAAGGAGACGGCGGCGTTCCGTTCCTATGACTCTTACCAGGACAGCTTCCACGACCTGGTAAGTCTGTTGCAGAACAATTCGCGCTATCAAGATGCGGTGAAGTCAGCCGATAACCCAGAACAGTTCGTGCGGGAGCTGCAAAAGGCCGGGTACGCCACCGACCCGAACTACGCCAGCAAGATCTCGCAGATCGCAAGACAGATGAAGTCGTACGAGCAATACGCAACGCTCGGTACCACAACGAAACTTTAAGGGCATGGAACCATGGCGAGTCTGATCAACATTGGTATGTCGGGGCTTGGCGCCGCACAGTCGGGGATGTATACCCTGGGTAACAACATTGCCAACGCCGATGTCGATAGTTACTCGCGCCAGCAGAACGTGCAGAAGACCAAAGGCGCCCAGCAGGTCGGCCAGGTGTTCATCGGCTCTGGCACTACGCTGGCCGACGTACGCCGGGTTTACAACGCGTTCCTTGAGAACCAGTTGCGTACCACCACCTCGCTGAGCAGCGACGCCTCTTCGTACCTGAGCCAGATCACCCCGCTCGATACTGCCCTCTCGAGCAGTGACACCGGTATCACGGCTGCCTTGCAGAGCTTTTTCAGCGCCATGCAGGATGCTGCCGCCAAACCGACCGAGGACGCGTCGCGTCAGCTGCTGTTGACCAGTGCGCAGTCGTTGGCCAAGCGTTTCAATACCTTGTCGGCGCAGTTCAACCAGCAGAACAGCGATATCAACGCCAACATGGCGTCGATCGCCGACAAGGTCAACGCCCTGACCAAGTCGATTGCCGACCTCAACGCTCAGATCTCCAAGATGACTGCCATCAACGGCCAGCCCAACGACCTGCTCGACCAGCGCGATGGCGCGGTGCGCGAGTTGTCGTCGTTGATCGGTGCCGATGTGGTCGAGCAAAAGAACGGCAATTACGACGTCTATCTGAAGAACGGCCAGGCCCTGGTGCTGGGCAATACCACGCAAACGATCGGTGTCGAGCCTAGCGCCAGCGACCCAACCCGCATGAGCCTGATCCTCAATCGTGGCTCGACCAAGATGGACATCACCAACAGCACCACCGGTGGCGAGCTGGGCGGCCTGATCCGCTATCGCAAGGAAACGCTCGACCCCGCGCTCAATGAGCTTGGCCGCGTGGCGTTGGTAGTGGCAGATGCCATCAACAGTCAGTTGGCCCAAGGCATCGACAAGAACGGTGACTTCGGTGCCACCCTGTTCAGCGATATCAACAGCGCTGCGGCCATTGCCCAGCGCAGCATCGCCCGGTCTGGCAACAGCGCAGGCTCAGGCAACCTCGATGTGACCATCAAGGACACCGGCAAGCTCACCACCAGCGATTACCAGGTGACCTTCACCAGCGACAAGCAATACACCGTGCGCAAGCTGCCAGATGGCACCGACATGGGCAGCTACAGCCTTGACGACGATCCGGCACCGGTGATCGATGGGTTCAGCCTGGCGCTCAACGGTGGCGCCCTGAGCGCCGGTGACAGCTTCAAGATCACCCCGACACGCAATGCCGCAGCCGGCATCGACACCGTGCTGACCGATCCCAAGCGCCTGGCCTTGGCCGCGCCCCTGACGGCAACCAGCGGTTCGGGCAACAGAGGCACTGGCGTGATCACCCAGCCGACGCTGACCTCGGAACTGGACATCTACGATTCCGCGCAACGTTCGCAGCTGCAGACAGGCCTTAAATACTCGACCCCGGTGAAGCTGGTGTTCGGCGATGACAGCACCTCGCCGCAGGCGTACACGATGTACGACGCCAAGGGCAACAGTATCGGTAGCGGTACGATCATCCCCGGCCAGGACAACAAGCTGCAGCTCTCGGTGCCGATGGTCGATGGCGACGGCAATTCGCTGGGCAGCAACTTCACCTTCGAGATGAGCGTTTCCGGTGCTCCAAAGGATGGCGATAGCTATACCGTGGCGTTGACCGGTGCAGGCTCGGCGGACAACCGCAACAGCCAGTCGGTGATCGACCTGCAGACCAAATCCACCGTCGAGGTGGGTGCCAATGGCAAGGGCATCAGTTTCACAGATGCCTACGCCAAGCTGGTCTCCAACGTGGGTGGCAAGGCCGGCCAGGCGCAGATGGACAGCGATGCCACGACGGCGCTGCAGAAGTCGGCCAAGGATGCCCGCGACAACCTGTCGGGCGTGTCGATCGACGAAGAAACTGGCAATTTGATCAAGTTCCAGCAGTACTACACCGCGTCGTCGCAGATCATCAAGGCGGCCCAGGAAACTTTCGCCACCCTGATCAACAGTCTTTGAGGAGCCCTAGATCGTGAGCGTACGCATCTCTACCGCACAGTTCTATAACACCAACCAGGCCAACTATCAGAACAACTTCGCCAAATCGGTGAAGAGCCAGCAGGAGGCCAGTGATGGCATCCGCGTTCGCTCGGCCAAGGATGATCCGGTGGGGGCTGCGCGCCTGTTGCAGCTGGAGCAGCAGCAGAACATGCTCAAACAGTACTCGGGTAACATCACCAGCGTGCGCAACTCACTGGGCACCGCTGAAAGCACGCTCAACTCCATCAGCACCATCCTGCAGCGTGTCAACGAACTGGCGGTGAGCTCGGGCAACGGTACGTTCACCGACTCCGACCGCAAGGCCAATGCCGACGAGCTGGCGTCGCTGCAAGACCAGCTGTTCACCCTGATGAATAGCAAGGATGAGAATGGCAAGTACATTTTCTCCGGCTCCAAGGGTGACACCCAGCCGTATGTGCGCAATGCCGATGGCACCTACAGTTACCAGGGTGACCAGAGCAAGCTGAACCTGCAGGTGGGCGACATGCTCAGCCTGGCTGCCAACGAAACCGGTTACGATGCATTCGAGCAGGCGCTCAATACCAGCCGCAGCGAAACCAAGCTGGTGTCGCCAGCGATCGATGACGGCCGTGTGAGCCTGTCCAACGGCCAGGTGTCGGGTAGCTCGACCTACAACGACCGCTTCCGCAGCGGTGAGCCTTACAGCATCGAGTTCACCAGCAGCACCCAGTACAAGATCACCGATGCCAGCGGTAATGATGTGACCCTGGAAGCCAGCCAGGGCGGTACGTTCGACCCCAAGGGCGACAACACCACCATCAGCTTCCGCGGTGTTGACATGCGCCTGGACATCACCTTCAAGGATGCAGACAAAGGCAACGAGGATGCCGCCATCGCTGGGCATACCTTCACGCTCAGTTCCAAGGCTGATCAGGTGTCCGGTACCCGCAGCCCTGGCAACAGCTCCAGCGAGCAAATCACCAGCGCGACCATCACCGACCAAGCTGCCTACAAGGCTGCATTCCCTACCGGTGGTGCGGTGCTGAAGTTCACAGGTACCAACACCTTCGAGCTGTATGCCGCGCCGATCACCGACAGCAGCCGCCCAGTGGCTTCAGGCACCTTGGGAGGGCCGAGCGGTACCACGGCTTCCGCGGCGGGTGTCAGCTTCGAGCTGTCCGGGGTGCCGGCTGCGGGCGATTCGTTCGGGGTCAAGGTCGACACGCATCAGACCCAGAACGTGCTCGATACCATCAGTCAACTGCGTACAGCGTTGAGTACGCCGGTGGACAACGACCCGGTGGCCCGACAGAATTTTCTGGCATCGGTCGATTCGGCCATTGGCAACATCGTGAGTGCCAGCAACCAGGTATCGTCCTCGATCAGCGCCATTGGTGGCCGGGGCCAGGCGTTGGATGTGCAGGCTGAAACCAACGATGCGCTGAACACCGAGAACACCAAGACCCAGAGCTCGATTCGCGAGAGCGATCCGGCCGAGGTGATGCTGCGGTTGCAGATGCAGACCAACATGCTGCAAGCGTCTTTACAGGCTTATGCAAAAGTTGCCGGCCTCTCGCTGGTCAACTACATCTGACAGCCCCCTCGTTATATCCACTCACGCATTGCCTGCCGGTAATGCGTGAGCGCGTTCCCCAAGGTACCTCAACGTGAACCCATCGGCTCTGGTCAGTATCGCCATTGCGGCATTCAACCCTGATTTTCTGCGTAATGCCTTGATGAGCGCGGTCAACCAGGATTACCCGCACTTCGAAGTCCTGGTCTGTGATGACAGTCGTGGCGATGCGATAAAGCTTATCGTTGACGAGGTAATGGCCGAAACCGGCAGACCGATCCGCTACCAGCGCAACCCACAGACACTAGGATTTGCCCGCAATCTGCTGGTGTGTCTTGAGCTTTCGCGCGGCGCGCTGATCAAGTTTCTTTGCGATGACGACCTGTTGTTCACCGAGTGCGTGAGCCTGCAGGCCGCAGCGATGAACAGCCACCCCGACGTGAGCCTGTCGATCTGCCAGCGATTGCTGTGTGCCGCCGACGATGCATTGCTGCCTTCGCGGATGCTCAACATGGTGATGTGTCCGGACGATGCCGTGGTGAAAGGGACCGATCTGCTCGATGCCCTGGAGTTGCAGGCACCCAATCTGTTCGGTGGCCTGAGCGGTGCGTTGATGCGGCGCTCGTTGGTGGAGGAGTTTCTGCCCGCGCTGGTCATGGAGGGCCAAGGCTTTGCGGCACGCTTGGACCTGGCACTGTACATCTGCCTGCTACGCCGGGGAAACCTGGGGCACCTCGACCGTTTCCTCTGCCTGGAGCGGCTGCACCCGGCACGATTGAGCCACCAACCCAGCATGACCTTGGCGTTCCCGATCGAAACCGACTGGATCAAGGCAATGCTCGGTGAGCGCACCAGCGAAGCTGCTCCGGCCAAAGGCTGGGTCAGGTATCTGCCTTTCTGCGACTACGTCGACGATGCCAGTGCGCAATGGCAGGAGTACGACCTAAATGGCTTAGGGGCTTTGCAGTGGGCCCGTACACAACAGCAGGTAGGCAGTGATTGCCTGTCTCTGGAGCAGGTCTACAGTCAGTGGCTGGAGTGCCGCGTACTCTCGGACGCGCAGCTGAAGCTGTTGCCCAAGCGCTTTGGGCAATGGCCCTCGCAGCCCAGGATAGTGCCGGTAATCTGGGCCGATGAAGGCCAGGCATCGGCGCTGCGCATGACGCTCGAAAGCCTGAACGCGCAATCCTATCCGGCTGCGACTTGCTGGGTGGTAGGGCCGACGCAGGCATTGGGCGCAGACGAGGCGGGTGTGGAATTTCTGCCATCGCAAAGCGATGGCATGGCGACGCTGCAAGCTCGCCTTCAGCAGGCTGAGGGCGTTGACTGGGTGCTGCTTTTGCGTGCCGGTGACCGCTTGGTCCCCCATGCGCTGGCGATCATGGCCGAACGCATGGTGGTGCGCGACCGTGTGTGCCTGTACATGGACGAAGACAGTCAGGACGCGCTGAGCGAATCCACACCATTGTTCAAGCCCGACTTCAACCTCGACCTGATGCGCAGCATGCCCTATGTGGGGCGCGTGCTCGCATTCAAATGCGAGGCATTGCAGCAGGTAGGGGGGCTCAACGCTGACTTCGGGCTGCTGGCTCCCCATGATCTGCTGTGGCGGCTCGCGGAGCAGCATGGCCTTCAGGTGGTCGAACATGTCGATGAGGTACTGGTTCATTGCGCATGGCGTTTCGACGATTGGTTGAGGGACCCGCGCTGCGTCCTGCAGGCACCTCGGGTGACTGACGCCCACTTGCAACGGCTGGGCGTGGCAGCTGATGTCGTTTGCGCTGACGGGCTTGCCCTCTGCCGCGTGGCTTATCAGCACGCAGGTTCTGCCTCGGTCTCGATTCTCGTCACTGTTGGCGACAACCTTCAGGTGGCCAGGCGTTGCGTCGAGTCATTGTTCGAACACACCGCCTACGGCAACTTCGAAGTGCTGTTGATTGCTGCGCCAAGCGTGCCGACAGAGCTGCGCCAGTGGCTTGAGGCAATGCGCAGCCTTGGCAGCGAGCAGTTGCGGGTCATCGAAGTTGCTCAAGCCAGCAAGGTGGCCCAGTTGAACGAGGCCAGCAGCTTGGCGCGCGGCGAGTATCTGCTGATGCTCGATAGCGCCTGCGTCGCCTTCGACGCGGGTTGGCTCGCTGAGCTCGTGGCCCAGGCCCGGCGTCCGGAAGTTGGCGCGGTTGGCCCGAAACTGTGTAGCGCAAACGGCACGGTGGTCGGTGCCGGGCTGGTGCTGTCGCTGCATGGCGAAGCTGGCAGCCCGTTCGTGGGAATGCCCGCTGATAGCAGTGGTTACATGCACCGCCTGCAGGCGGTGCAGAACTGGAGCGCCTTGAGCCTGGACTGCCTGTTGCTGCGGCGGGAACTGTTCGAAAGCCTCGGTGGGTTCGACGTCGACCGATTGCAGGGCGGCTTTCAGAATGTGGACATCTGCCTACGGCTGGGAGAGCAAGGCTACCTGTTGGTGTGGACGCCCAACGCCTTGCTGGCTTGCATGGCGGCGGCTAGCGATGGTCACCCAGGTGCGCATGACATACGCGCCCTGAGGGCGCACGACCAGGCAGTGTTGCATGAGCGCTGGCTTGCCAAGCTGGCCCGTGACCCTGCCTACAACCGCAATCTCAGCCTGAAGATGGCAAGCTTCACCCTGGAGCCTGGGCTGCGCCAAGGGTGGGATCCTTTCATCAAGCGTGTGCTGCCGTCGGTGCTGGCGTTACCGGTCAACTCTTCTGCGGTGGGTCACTACCGTGTCTCTCAGCCGTTCCTGGGCCTGGAAAGCGCCGGCTGGATACAAGGACGTCAGGATTACTCCATGCCGGAGCTGATCCAGCTCGAGCGCGAAAAGCCCGACGTCGTCATCTTCCAGTACCGCAGCAAAAAGAGCTCGGTCGATGAAATGCAGCGCCTGGTGCGTGCTTCCAGTGCCAGGCATATCTATGAGATCGACGACTACATCATCGATGTGCCCAAGCGCAACGATCACTCGCGCAATATTGCCGGGGACATTCGTGAACTGGTCGCCCGCGGCATCTCGTTGTGCGACCGAGTGGTGGTGTCCACCGAACCGTTGGCCGACGCTTTGTCGAGCCTTCATCACGATATCCGCGTGGTCCCCAACATGTTGGCAGCTCGGCTCTGGGCAGGGCTTGCCAGCGAGCGCCAGACCACGGCCCGACCGCGGGTGGGCTGGGCGGGGGGAACCAGCCACAGAGGCGACCTGGAATTGCTCCAGGATGTGGTGAAGACGCTGGCCGATGAGGTGGACTGGGTATTTTTTGGTATGTGCCCAGATGCGTTGCTGCCGTACGTCAAAGAATTCCATCAGGGTATCCCTATGGCGCTGTATCCGCAGAAGCTTGCCAGCCTCAACCTCGACCTGGCGCTGGCACCGCTTGAGCAGAACCTGTTCAACGATTGTAAAAGCAACCTGCGCTTGCTGGAGTACGGGGCCTGTGGTTTCCCCGTGATCTGCTCGGATACCAAGGCGTATGCAGGTTACCTGCCGTGTACCCGGGTGGCTGGCAATGATGCGCAGCATTGGCTGGAGGCGATACGCATGCACCTGTCTGACCCGCAGGCCAGCTACCAGCAGGGTGATGCTTTGCGTGAAGTGGTACTGCGCGACTACGTACTGACCGAGCGACACCTTCAACACTGGGCCAACGCCTGGCTGGCCGACTAAGCGCCTGCGCCTAGCTCCGGCAGCGGCGGTGGCAGAACTGAATTTGATTACCGGGTGCATTATGACTGGACACACAACCGACAATACCTTGGCGCTGGGCGATATCACGGTGTTGCTGCTGGGCAGTGGCGACCTGGATTATCGCGCTCGGGCCAGCACCTATGTGAAGAGCCTGGGATGCAAGCTGGCGGTGCTTGAGACGGCGACCGGCGAGCAGGCGCACCAAGCGCTGGCCAGTGTCCTGGCGACCCTGGAAACCCCGTTCGTGGTGCTGGTCAAAGACAGTGACTTTCTCTTGCCGCACGGCTTGCAAGTTGCTCGCGACTGGCTGTGTGAGCACCCCGAAAGCCAAGGTGTTCAGGGCTACGTATTGGGCATGCGCCCTGGCAACGCTGTGGTCGCTTACCACCGGCAAGGTCTGACAGCCCACCGTCAGCCCGGACGTGATGCACGGGAAAGGGTTCTGGAACACGCGCTCAGCGGCCTGCAGCCTTGGCGTGCGCTGCTGCGGGTGCAGGCCCTGCGCCGCGCCCAGGCCGAAGCTGCGTTACGCATGGCTGATGAGCACTGGCTGCTGGGGCTGTCTTTTGCATTGCTGCGCCAGGCTGACCTTGAGGTGCTGGAGCATACGCTGGTAGTCAGCGAATGCCAGCAACAGCAGTTGGACCCTGACAGTTTGCTGCCAGCTGTGCGTAAGCTGCGCCAGTGGGACGAGCAAGCCCAAGCGGTTTTCGATGATGATGAAGGCTTTGCCATTGTGCGCCAGTTCGCCCTGACCGGTGCTGGCGCCGTAGAGGAGCCGTTGCTGTTCACCTCGCCCTGGACCAGCGTCATCCAAGAGTCTCAGCGCAGCTTCGAGGCCCGGCAGTGGGTCGAACTGCCTTACTACTCTGCAAGATTGTTCACCCAGCTGACGGCCATCGAATTCCTGCTGCATGCGTGGCCTGCCGGCCAGGCGCAGGTCACGGCGGTGGAAGGTGCCTGGGTGCGCCAGCATGAACTGCTCGTGCGTCATGCCAATGACAACCAGCAGACGCTACGTGGGCGGTACTGGCAAGCGCTGGGGATCAATCTTTTTGCACCGCAGGTCTGCCGGCAATTGCTGGCGGTATTGACCGACGAGGATGAGCAAGCGCGTGGCGAGCTCGAACAATGGTTGCAGCGCCTGCAGGAAGTGGCCGCCCCGGCGCTCAGCGACCGTCTGGCGCGAACGCCTTCAGGTCAGGTCATGCAGACGCTGGCCGAGGCGACGTTGAGCGCCGATGACCGCAAGCGTGTGTTCGAACGGCTCGATGGTGCCCGCAAGATCGGCATCGCACTGATGGTGCTGGACCTCGATGATGACAACGAAGCCCTGCAGCAGACGTTTGACAGCGTGGCGCAAAGCGGCCTGCGCGATATGCGTATTGTCGTGCTCAAAGCCGGTGCCCTGCCGGCTATCACCACGGCTCGTGACACGCTGCATTTCATCAAAGTGACAGCGGACAATGTCGTCACGCATCTCAATCAGGCACTGGCGCAATTACCCAGTGAGTGGGTGCTGCTGCTGCAGGCCGGTGATGAGCTGGCCGGCAGTGGTCTGCTTCGCCTGCAACTGGAACTGTCTCAGGAAAATGCCTGCACGGCCGTCTGCGGGAATGATGTGCAACGTGACAGTGATGGACGGCTGTTCGTGGTCCAGCGGCCTTCTGCCGATATCGATCTGCTGCGCAGCCGCCCGGACTTGATGGCGCCACACTGGTTGATCCGCCGAGAGGCGGCCCTGAATGTGGGTGGTTTCAGCGCTGCATGCCCGCAGGCCCTGGAGTTCGACCTGCTTCTGCGCCTGGTCGAACACAATGGGTTGGGCGGGCTCGCGCATGTCGACGAGTACCTGGCGGTTGGGCTCAATCGCCGTGACACAATGTTGGCGCAAGCCAGCGTCACCCTGGACCGTCACCTGGCTCAGCTGGGCTATCGCGCGCAGGTGTCTGCCGATGAGCTTGGGCAACTGCAGATCGAGTTCCGTCACCCGGGCACGCCTTTGGTGAGCATCCTGCTGGCGGCGGGCGAGGACATGCAGCAACTGGCTACCAGCTTGGCGAGCATACAGCAGCGCACGCGCTATCCGCGTTATGAGGTGTTGGTAGTTACTCATGGTGAGCTGGGTCAGCAAGCCAATCTGGGAGCCAAGGTGCGGATGCTGGCCTGCCCATCCGCGAATCTGGCAGAGCGGCTCGATCTGGCGGCGGGGCAAGCACGGGGCGAGTACCTGGTGCTGATGAGTGACCGCAGCCAGGTGTCCAACCCAGGTTGGATCGAAGGCTTGCTCAATCAGGCTCAGCGGCCGGAGGTTGGCGTAGTCGGTTGCCAGATGCATGACGGTGATGGCCGTGTGAGCCATGCCGGCTACGAACTGCTGGAGGGGCAGCGTGTGCATGCCAGCTGGTTGGGGCGTGAGCTTGGCGAGTCGAACGGCACGTTGAGTCTAGGGGTAGTGCGTGGCTGCCATGCCGTCAGCGCCGATGGCCTGATGGTGCGCAAGGAGGTCGTCGAAGCGTTGGGCGGTTTGAGCCAAATGGCTCCGGTGGATCTGGAACTCTGCGTTCGGGTGGCTCAGGCCGGTTTGTTGGTTTTGATGGCGCCTCAGGCACAGCTGTACAACCCGACTCTGCCGATCGTCCCGGATGGCGATTGCAGACCCCTGGCGGCGCGCGCACCCTGGGCATTCGCCCGCGCAATTCCAGTAGATGGCGCCCAAGGGCTTGCCATGCCTAGCTGTGATGGCGCGCCCCATTGGCTCAAGACGCTGCTCTGATTAATCCAGAGCAATCAAGCCGGGCATCGCCCGGCTTTTTTGTGCGCGTTGGCAGACATCTTGCTTTGAGCCTTTGCAACCGGGCGGGTGTTGGATTTCTGACTGCTTCATGGCCCGTTCGCTGCAGTGACAAGGAGCAATCTTGAACGACTCTCGACGCATCAAGGGTGAGCGAGTAGCCATCGACTACGATGCAACCCGCGCTTTTTTTGAAGCGCGCGGCAAGCGCGATTATGCCAACGTGCTCAGCGCCACCATGTACCAGGATAACGACCCGGAGCTGGTCGAGCGGCGTGATCAAGCTGAAAAGGCGGCGATGGCCAGTATCCTGGGCCTGAATCAGGCTCGGCGAATTTTCGACATCGGCTGCGGCACCGGGCGCTGGGGCTGGTTTCTGGCCGAGCACTGTCAGGAACTCGACTATCTGGGCGTCGATTTTTCCGCCAGCCTGATCGACAAGGCCAAGGCCGAAGCTGCAAAGCGTCAGTTACCCGCCTTGCAGTTCCAGGTGATGTCGGCCACCGACATTCAGCCGCTGGCACTGCAGGTGTCGGCGCCTTTCGACCTGGCGCTGATTTCGGGCTTGCTCATTTACCTCAATGACGCCGATTGCATCAAGGTATTGGGTGATGCCGCCCGCCTGTTAGCTCAAGGTGGGAGGATCTACCTGCGTGAACCGGTCGGCGTGGCTGATCGCTTCACCCTCGACCGCTTTTATTCCGAGGAGCTCGCCGATCAGTACTCGGCCATCTACCGCACGGCCGCCGAACTGCGCCAACTGATGGATGTAGCGTTCGATGGCCTGGATATGTGCGTGGAGCATGAAGGTTTTCTGTTTTCGGACAGCCTGGAAAAGCGTGCCGAAACCCGGCAGTACTTCTTCGTTCTGCGACGTAGTCAGGGAGCTGCGCAATGACCACGGCCTACTGCTTCGACCTCGATGGCACGCTCACGCGCCAAGAGCTTTTGCCGCTGATCGCAACCTCGGTGGGGCTGGAAGACGAAATCAGTGCGTTGACCCAGGCGACCATAGAGGGCCTGCTGCCCTTCGACAAGTCCTTCAAATTGCGCGTCAGGCTACTGCGGGATGCGCGCCTGGACTGGATTCATGCCGCACTGGACAGGCATGTCGAGTTCGACCCGGCAATACTCGATTTCATTGCCCGCCACCCCGAGCAATCGTTCATCGTCACCGGCAACCTCGACCTCTGGGTCAAGCCGGTTCTCGACAAACTGGGCGTCCACAGTTTCACCTCGCTGGCCCGGCTCGACGGGCAAGGGCAGTTGGATGGCGTCGAGCACATCCTGCACAAGGGTGATGCGGTCAGCAGCCTGCGCTCGCGCTTCGATCGCATCGTTGCAGTGGGCGAAGGCATGAACGATGTGCCGATGTTCGAAGCTGCCGACTGGCGAGTGGCGTTCGGGGGTGTGCATCAGCCCAACAAGGAGCTGATGAAGCTCAGTGATTTCGTTACTTATGATGGGAAGGCCCTATGTCGCCTGTTAAGCACGCTGTAATCTGCGCCGCCGGGATTGGCTCGCGGCTGGGGCTCAACAAGCCGAAATGCCTGGTGGAAGTGGCGGGGCGGACATTGCTCGACTGGCACCTGGAGCGTCTTCAGTGGGCCGAGACGGTCTGGCTGGTGGTGGGTTACCAGGAAGATGATGTCATCGCCCACGCCATTTCACTGCGGCCTGACCTGATTGTGGTGCGCAACCCGGATTACGCGCGGACCAACACGTTGCAGAGCATCTACCGTGTGTCGCGCCATCTCGATGAGCGCATGCTGGTGCTGGACGCCGACACGGTCATGGATGCGCGGAGTTTCGAGTCGTTCCTTCAGGCCTCGCAGACTCACGAGCAACTGATCGGCGTATCGCCCTACATCACCAGTGATGGTGTTCGCGTGCAGCTCGATGCGTCCGGCAGCCAAGTGCTGGGTTTTACCCGCGAGCCGCATTACGCCATGGAATGGACCGGCATCGCGGTGATCAAGCCGCAGTTGGTGATCAACCAGCCGATTTTCGTTTATCAGGCCCTGGAAGCCTGCCTACCCCTGCCGGCATTCGAACTCAAAGCGTTCGATATCGACACCACGGCAGACCTTGATATGGCACGTAAAGTCTTTGCAACCCAGTGGGGCGAACATGAGTAACAATTCCCAAGGCCAGATCGCCCGTCATTTCTGGAGCCAGACCGAGCGTGGCAAGATCGGCCCCGCCGAGCTTTATGAGCGCCAGCGCCAATGCCTGCTGGAGCAAGTGCTGCCCGGCCTGCCTGAAAATGCCCAACTGCTCGACATAGGCTGTGCGGACGGCGACTTCAGCCTGCTGTTCGCTCGCCACGTTGAGCGAGTCGTGGCGTTCGATGTGGGCGAACGGCTGATCGAACAGGGCCGCGCCAAGGCGCGGGAGCAGGGCATCGACAACATCGAGTTTCAGGTCGCTGATGTGTTCGAGTTTTCCTCGCCCCAGCGCTTCGATGTGGTCAGCCTGATGGGCGTATTGACCACCATCAGTGACGACACCGCCGCCGCCCGCGTCGTGCTCAGAGCACTGTCGATGCTCAAGCCGGGTGGGCAGTTGATTCTCAAGGACTCGGTGCTGCTGCAAGGCCGCGAAGCCCGCACCCTGCTCAACGATCAGTACGAAGCCAAGTACCGTCCAGAGCCCCAGTACACGGCATTGATCCGCTCATTGGGCCTGCGCGAACAAGCGCGCTACCCGTTACTGACCATGCCTAATTGTGGGCAGACCAGCGTGCTGTACGTCTTCGGCACTGTGCTGAGCCAGCCGGCATCGCTGCCGATTGCCGATCTTCGGGTTGCCTGTTACGGCAGCATGCCGTTTCACTTCCGCTCGCTGCGCCCGCTCGCGGCCTGTTTCCAGAACAGTCTGTTGAGCCTTTCGATTGACGAAGTCATGGCCTGGAAGCCCCAGGTCATCGTCGTCGCCGATGGTTGGTCGGTAGAATTCTGGCGTGAGTACTGCGATGCGCATCAGGTGTTGCTGATCGGTATGCGCCACGGCTCGGTGACGCGTTACGGGTACGCCGAACCGCAGTACAACCATGCCGACTACCTGTGCGGCAGCGTCTGGGATATCGAAGACACCTTGCTCTCGGACGTGCATCCACGGCACGGCTTCCTGCTGACCGGTAATGCCTGGGTAGACCAGGTGTTCAGGCTGCCAGCGCGCCAATGCCTGAACGATGAGCCGACCATCCTGTTCGCCCCGACCTACAACCCGGAAATCAGCGCTGCGGTATTCTTCGGCGACCGAGTCGTGCCTCTGATTCGCTCAGTCTATCCGCGGGCGAAAATCATCATCAAACCGCACCCGGCCATCGTTCAACACGAGCACAGCTTCGTCGTGGACAAGGCGCTGTTCCGCAACCTGATGGCGCAGTGGCGTGAACAAGTTGCCGCCGACCCGCGTGTGGTGCTGGTGGATGACCCGGGGGCAAGCATCGCCGACAGCTTTGCCGAAGCTGACATTCTGGTGGCCGACCGCTCATCGTTGCTATTCGAGTTCATGGTACTGGACCGCCCGATCCTGCTGTATTCCAGCGAGGCTAGGGTAGGCCACTGGGAATACAACCCGGACGCCCCTGGCAATGCCTGGCGGGATATCGGCATGGAGTTCGGTGACGATCAGGCGTTCCTCGCGCTGCTTGCCGATGCAGCCAATCTGCATCGAAGCCACTGCCGTGATGCACAGCGTGCGCGCGTGCAGCACCTGTATGGTGATTATCGCGATGGTCGCTCGGCCGAACGGGTGGCGTCCGCCATCGCCCAGGTGCCCCGGCTGCATGTGGTAATCGACGGCAAGCACCGCGAGCAAGCGGCGCGCCTGCGTGAAGCATTCGATCAGCGCTTGGCGTTCAAGCGCATCAGCGTTATCGGCAGCTCTGATGGGGGCGTTTCCCCAGCACAGTGGGTCGAGCAGCGGCTGGTTGAGCCGGCGGCTGACTTGGCCTACCTGATGGTCGATGCTGGCCTGAGCTGCGAGCTTGGCAGTGCCCATCAGGTCAGCCAGGGGCTGGCGGCGCTGGCCAGCGGCGAATGCGCCGCCATGTCGTTGAGCGTCGCGGCCGCCGCAGCGCCTGAGCCGCCAAGTGCGGACAGCGGCGTCTGGATTCGTCAACAATTACGGTCTGCGCTTGAACGAACTCAGGGCCTCAGTGCACTGAAGCTTTTGCCGGCCCATGCAGTGCAACGCCTGCTCGTGCAGCTGCCGGCGGTTGTTGACCACGAGGTCTTCACTACGTTGTGGCAAGTGGCTGGGGCTAGCGAGCCGGTGGCGCCCTGGCAGCACGACACACTCAACGTCGTGCTCGACAGTTCGGTGCTGCCCATTGTCGGTGGTCAAGCCGGCCAGTTCTTGGCGGGGCCGAATGCGCGCTTGCAACTGGTTTCGCCGATCATTGAGCACGCACCCTCGGTAAACGGCCTCGAACTGTTGATCAGCGCGGCGCGGGGACAGCAGTACGACGTCTATCCGTTCATCACGCAGGTTTGGGTCAATGGTCGCTGTGTACGGGAAGTGACGGTCGGCGATGCTGGTGCACTGCGCCTGCGACTGCCGTATGAGCCTAACGAGCGTGGCATCACCGACGTCGAGCTACGCAGCTCGGGTTGCTTTGCTGGCATGCCTGGGCTTGCCGGCCCGCTGTCGCTATATATCGCTTTTGCCCAGGCAACGCCCGTGGTTGCGCCTGAGCGCGCACGCATTCATCAGATCTTCTATTCGGATGAAACGCGGGCGAAGCTGGAACCGGGCTACATACCGCTGGACAATGTCGGGCAGCGCCCCGATTGGGCCGAATACTGGCCGATGCGCAATGTCTTGCTGAATGCGAGCCTGGATGAGAACACCTTCTATGGCGTGCTCTCACCGCGCTTCAAGGACAAGACCGGGCTTGAGTCGCGACAGGTCCTGGAGTTCGTTGCCTCGGCGCCAGACGATGCCGATGTTCTGTTGTTCCCGGTGTTCTATCCAGACGGTGCCCGCTACGAAAACACCTTCATTCAGGGCGTGGTTCACCATCCCAATATCTGGCCGGTGTTCGTCGAAATGGCCCGCCGCCTGACGCCTGGGGTAGATTTGCAAACCCTGGTGATGGATGCCACCCAGGTACAGTTCTGTAACTACTTCATCGCCAAGCCGCGATTCTGGCGTCGCTGGTTCAGCCTGGCGGAGACCATCTTCCAAAGCGCTGAACAATGGCGCACTGGCGAGTGGCCAACCGCGTACGGAGAAGCGTTGAATACTGCCACTTTGCATCGGGGAACCGAGGGGTATGAATGCAAAGTCTTCGTCATGGAGCGTTTGGTCTCGCTGATCCTGGCTACCGAGCCGCAGTGGCGTGTGCACCTTTTCGAAGGGCTAAGGCCCGCGCAGACCGGCGCGCAGCTCAATGCCGACCTGCTGCTCCTCGATCAGCTCAAGACGAGCTTGCGCCAGGCAGACACCCCTCAGACCCGGCAGGCATACGCAGAGTTACGCGAAACGGTGTTTGGCACCCTGTTCGCCCCGCAGATCGCCGAGATCACTGCCAAGGGAGGCCAGGTGGCGACTGCCCAACAGCAGATTCAGGCAGCGTTGGCGCAGTTCCCGGCTTTGCCTGTGGAGCCCGATATGTCGCAGTGGCTCGCCGAGCGCGTACCTGATGCGGTGCAGCAACGCTTGATCAGCGAGCGCTTGACCCGCGGGCGGGCGCCAACGATAGCGGTGCTGGTGGTCAACCACCAGGCCAGCAGTGAAAGCCTGGCTGTGACCGCCAAAAGCCTGAGCCCTGCGCACAATGCTTACCCTGCAATCGAGCTCATCGAACTTGCCGAGGGGCCGATACCCAAGCAGGTCGAGCAGATCGTGCGCAACGGTACCTTCGACTGGTTCATGCTGGTGGAGGCCGGTTGTGAGTTCACTGCCAGTGGACTGATGATTGCCGCGCTGGACCTGATTGACGCTGAAGGTGTGCGTGCGGTCTACGGCGATGAGATGCGGCGTTTGCCAAACGCAGAACTTCAGTTGGCCGTGCGGCCAGACATCAATTTGGACATGCTTCTGAGCCTGCCGGGTGTGCTCGCGCGCCATTGGTTGTTCAACCGTGAGGCGGTGCTGGCAACAGGCGGTCTGCGGATGGACAGCGCAGAGGCGTTCGAACTTGACCTCATTCTGCGGCTGATAGAAGACAAAGGGCTGCAAGGGCTGGGGCACATCAACGAACCCTTGTTGATCAGTGCCGCCACTCCGCTGGTCGATAGCCCTGAGCAACGCGCTGCTATCGAGCGGCATCTACTGGCCAGAGGCTTCGAGGGCGGCACTGTCTCGGCCCGGCTGCCGGGGCACTACGACCTGGATTACGGGGTCGGCGAGAGTGCGCTGGTGAGTATCCTGGTATCCACCGAGGACGGCCTGGAGCGCCTGCGCCGTTGCCTGGACACCCTGCTCGAGAAGACCACCTACCGTCGCTTCGAGATCCTGTTGCTCGACCAGGGGCAAGATGATCCGCAGCTGCAAGCCTGGTTGGCCGGTGTCGAGCAACTGGACGCGACGCAGATTAAGGTGCTGCGCTTTTGCAGCGATCTCTCTACGGTCCAAGTGCGCAACTTGGCGGCCGAGCAGGCGGCGGGTGAGTTGCTGCTCTGGTTGCATGCCGGTATCGCCGTGCTGGAGGACGACTGGCTGCAGCAGTTGGTCAATCACGCTTGCCGCCAGGAGGCAGGTGCCGTAGGGGCCAAGCTGCTTGCCAGTGATTGCACGGTGCGCCATGGTGGCCTGATCCTGGGCATGCATGGGCCGGTTGGTCGTGTATTCAAGGGGCGTCCAATGCTGGCGCCGGGGTATCAGCAACGTTTGCTCGTTGACCAGAACGCGGTGGCGGTCAGTGGCAAGTGCATGATGCTGGGCAAAGCGCTGTTCCATGAGTTCGGCGGTTTCGATGAATCACCGGAGCTGGCGTGCTGGGCGGATGTCGACCTGTGCCTGCGCTTGCATGCGGCCGGCTACCTCAATGTCTGGACGCCTCGTGCGGCATTGCTGATCAGTGAGACGGCCGAACCTGCTGTTACGGTGGAGCAAGAGGATGCCCTGTATGCACGCTGGCTACCGCTGCTGGCACGTGATCCCGCCTACAGCCCGCATTTGCGCCTCTCTGGGCCAGAATACAGCGTTGTTCCGTCTGCCCTGAGCTGGCAGCCCCTGGCCTCTTGGCGCCCGCTGCCTAGGGTGTTGGCCTGCGTGGAAGATGTGCAGGAGGGCGATGAGCAGCGAATCATACAACCGCTGCAAGCGTTGAGCCGTGAAGGCCTACTGGACGCAACGTTGGTGCAAAGCCGTTTGTCGTTTGCCGAGATTGAGCGCTTTGCGCCGGATTGCGTAATCGTGCGCCGCCCCATCGAAGCTGAGCAGATCGAGTGCCTGCGGCGCCTGTCAGCGTTTTCACATGCGTTCAAAGTGATTGATCTTGATGCGCAAGCCTGGGGGCAGCTTTCGGTGGATCGACAACGCTTCGGGCATCTGCTTCAAGGTCTGAATGCAGCCATGGCGCATGCCGATCGCTTGGTGGTTGCCAACCCTGCGTTAGCGGAAACGTTCGCCGAGGCACATCGCGATATACGGGTGGTCGAAAGCCGCTTGTCGCCAGCGCAATGGCAGGGCCTGCGCAGTCGGCGCGGCGTCGGGCACAAGCCGCGGGTAGGGCTGGTAGGGGGCTGGCTGGGCGCCGCCGAGGAGGCATTGCTGACCGAAGTAGCCAGCATGCTCAAGCAAGAAGTGGAATGGGTGGTGCTCGGTGCCTGCCCCCCAGGCTTGCAGGCTGATGTGCAGACGGTCACTCCGATTCTGGGTGCCGCCGATTACCCAAGGTTGCTCGCAGGGCTTGACCTTGACCTGGCGCTGGCTCCGCTGGCTGAGGGCCCGATTAGCGCATGCGCCGGCAACCTGCGCTTGCTTGAGTTTGGGGCTTGTGGCGTGCCGGTCATAGCCAGCGATGTGCGTGCGTACCAGGGGCCGCTTCACGTTACGCGGGTGCAGAACCAGCCAGCGAGCTGGGTGGAGGCAATCCGCATGCACCTGCATGACCAGGCTGCAAGTGCTGCGATGGGTGAGCAGTTGCGCGAGCAGGTCCTGGCCGACTGGATGCTTGAAGGCGATCACCTGTTGGCTTGGCAGCGTGCTTGGTTGGCGTGAGGCCTCCTGAGTGACCTGGCAACTGATTGCGCCCCGGCTATGCCGGGGCGTTTTTTTTGCTTTTGGGCTTATCTGACCACTCTCTACGACCAGGATTCGACAAAACGCGTGACTTGGAAGTCACGACGGGCATCTTCACTGTTATCATCGTTACATTCGTTAACGTCTGCGCCCGTGAACCGTCCGCCCATCGTTTCGATTCAACCGCGGCTGGGCCCGCGCGCAGGGGCATGTTGCTGACATTGAATTGGGAAGCCATATGATTGGCATTAAAAGCATCGCCAGTTACGTGCCGACAGAAGGCGTGGATAACTACGCCCAGGGCGCGAAATTCGGCAAAGATCAGGATTTCATCTTCGGCAAGATCGGATCTACGTTCTTGCCTCGCAAGGCCGAGGCTCAAGAAACCTCCGACCTGTGCGTTGAGGCCTGCAAGAAACTGTTTGCCGCCAATCCTGCGTTGGACCCGGCCTGTATCGACGTGGTGATCGTCGTGACCCAGAACGGTGACGCCGAGGGTTTGCCTCACACCGCTGCCATCGTGCAGCACAAGCTGGGGCTGTCCACGGCGGTTGCTGCGTTCGACATTTCTCTGGGTTGCTCGGGCTACGTCTACGGCTTGTATGCCATCAAGGGGTTCATGGAAGCGGCTGGTCTGAAAAATGGCTTGCTGATTACCGCAGACCCTTACTCGAAGATCGTCGACCCCGAAGATCGCAACACCACCATGCTGTTTGGTGATGCCGCCACTGCTACCTGGATGGGCCATGGTGCTACCTGGCAGTTGGGCAAATCGCTGTTCGGCAGCGATGGTGCCGGTGCCGAGCATCTGCGCACGACCGATGGCAAGTTCTTCATGAACGGCCGCCAGGTTTACAACTTCGCCCTGGTCAAGGTGCCTGCACACCTGCAGCAGCTGCTCGACACCAGTGAATTGAAGGCCGAGGACATCGACCTCTATTGCCTGCATCAGGGTAGTGCGGCGATCGTCGATGCGGTTTCCGCGCGCTTCCTTGAAGGCGAGCACAAGCAGCGCTTCGTCAAGGATATGGTCGAAACCGGCAATACAGTGTCCTCGAGCATTCCGTTGCTGCTGGAAAAACACGTCGTGGGCTCGCAGCATCGCCGTGTGGCGCTGAGTGGTTTTGGCGTGGGCCTGTCGTGGGGGTCAGCGATCATCGAGCGCTCGGACTGACCGCAGGTAGTCTTGCTGAACGCCGCCGCCTTATGGCGGCGTTTTGTTTTCCCGGCTATGGTTTTTTGAGCGTCTGTAATCTGGCGTCAACTCCTTGAATTCATTGGGCTGGCAGGATGCCAGCAATTTTTTTGAAAAATCTCCTAAAGCAACCCGCCCTGACGACGATAACAATTACGAAGGTTCTCTGTGCCACACCCGGCGATTTGCCAAGGCCGGAAGCCGTAGTACCCAATCCAACGAGGAATTCGTCATGGCTTTGACTGTTAACACCAACACTACCTCCCTGGGCGTTCAGAAGAACCTGAACCGTGCTTCCGATGCGCTGGCCACTTCGATGACCCGTCTGTCCTCCGGCCTGAAAATCAACAGCGCCAAAGACGACGCCGCTGGCCTGCAGATCGCTACCCGCATGACCTCGCAGATCCGTGGTCAGACCATGGCAATCAAAAACGCCAACGACGGTATCTCCATCGCCCAGACCGCTGAAGGCGCGATGCAAGAGCAGACCAACATTCTGCAGCGTATGCGTGAACTGGCTGTTCAGTCGCGTAACGACTCCAACAGCACCGATGACCGTATCGCCCTGGACAAAGAGTTCCAGTCGATGGCTTCGGAACTGACCCGTATCGCCAACAGCACCCAGCTCAACGGCAAGAACCTGCTGGACGGTTCGGCTTCGACCATGACCTTCCAGGTTGGCTCGAACACCGGCAGCTCGAACCAGATCACCATCGACCTGAACCAGAAGTTCGACGCCTCCTCGCTGGGCATCGGCTCGGGCATCAACATTCAAGGTTCGAGCAGCACCCTCTCGGAAACCAACTACAGCGCCGCCATCGCCGCTATCGACACCGCTCTGCAGACCATCAACACCAACCGTGCTGACCTGGGTGCCGTTCAGAACCGTCTGACCAGCACCATCAACAACCTGCAGAACATCAACGAGAACGCCGAAGCCGCTCGTGGCCGTGTACAGGACACCGACTTCGCCGCTGAAACCGCTCAGATGACCAAGCAGCAGACCCTGCAGCAGGCATCCACTTCGGTTCTGGCCCAGGCCAACCAGCTGCCATCCGCTGTACTGAAGCTGCTTCAGTAATCGCCGATGGTGACCGGCGGGGGAGTGCTTGATCGGCGCTTCCCCGCCTTTGCATTGCGAGGTGGTAGAGATGGACATGAGCGTCAAGCTGAATTTGTCTTATCCGGCCGCAAAACCGGCCGAGCAGGCCGTCGATAAGCCGGTTAACCGGCCGTCGGAAGAAGCTCAGCCTGCAGCCACTGGCGAAAAGGCTAAGCAGGACGCGCAAGATGCCGATAAGGTCAAAAGCGCGGTAGCGGAAATCGAGAAATTTCTCAAAGCTACCCAACGCAACCTTGAGTTTTCCATGGATGAGGAATCCGGCCAGATTGTGGTCAAGGTCATTGCTACAGACAGTGGTAAGCTGATTCGCCAGTTGCCTTCGGAAGAAGCGCTGCGAATTGCTCACAGTTTGAGTGATGTCAACAGTGTTCTGTTCGACGCCAAAGTATGATGGGCGGCGAACATCAATGAAGTGATACATGCTGGCGCTGCAGGAGTGGCGCCGGCCCGTTGAAAGAGGGATTACGGCATGGCAAGCGCACTCACCCCAACAACCGGCCTGGGCTCTGGTCTCAACATCACCGAGATCGTGAACGCGCTGGTCAAGGCTGATACATCCGCCAAGCAAACCCAGATCACCCGGCAAACCAGCAACAACACCGCGTTGATCTCGGGGATCGGTTCTTTGCGCAGTGCTCTGACGGCGTTCCAGGACGCCATGAAGAAGCTCAACGACAAGGATGCTCCCTCCTTCAACGCCTATTCTGCGAAGTCAGCGAACGAAGCCGTGGTCAAGATCACGTCGAGTAACTCGGCGGTGGCGGGAAACTACGACGTAATCGTGGACAAGCTGGCGACCGGTTCGAAGGTTGCAAGCCAACAGTTCGCAGGTGGGGCAAGCAGCTCCATCAGTGCTGGTAAGTTGACCATCAGCCAAGGTGGAAAAACCTACGATCTCGATGTTGCCAGCGGTGCAACGTTGCAGAGCGTGCGTGATCAGATCAACAAGGAAATGAGCGCAAACGGCATTACCGCCAACATCGTCAACGAACAAGGCGGTTCGCGCCTTGTGCTCAGCTCCACCACCACCGGCGCCGGTTCCGATATTTCCCTGAGCGGTATTGCTGAGCTGGAAATCGATGGTACTTCGCAGATGTCTGGCACTGGCGCGGGGTACATCACTGCCCTGGCCCAGGATGCCGAACTGACCATCGATGGCTTGAAGGTCACCAGTGCGACCAATACCGTCGACAAGGCCATCAGCGGCCTGACGCTGCAGTTGACTGGCGTCAGCGCCAGGACCGGCAGCGGCAGTACGGGTTCGCCCACCGCGGTGACCGTTGCGGCGGACAACGACGGCCTGAAAAAGTCGATTCAGAGCTTCGTCGATGCTTACAACACAATGCAGAAGGCGATCACTTCGCTGACTTCCACCAGTCGTGACAGTGATGACAACCTGGTTCTTGGCCCACTCACCAATGACCCAACCACCCGCTCTCTGCTGGGCGATGTGCGCAAAGTCCTGAGCGAAGTCGGTGCCGGCGATAGCCTGACGACGCTGAGTCAGTTGGGCATCAATACCCAGAAAGACGGCACGTTGGAGTTCAATAGCATCAAGTTCACCTCTGCGATGGACGACAAGAAGCTCGGCGCAGAAGTGCAGAACCTGTTCACCGGCACCAATGGCATTTTCGAGCGCATGAACAATGCCATCGATCCGTACAACAAGACCGATGGCAGCCTTGCGACGCGCAAGTCCAACCTGGACAAGGCGGCCAAGCAGCTTTCTGATCAGCAGGAGGCGCTTGATCGCCGGACAGAGTCGCTGACAGCGTCGCTGACCAAGCAGTATGTCGCGCTGGACACTGCCCTTGGCAAAATGAAAGCCCAGGCCGACCAAATCACCTCGATCTTCGAAGCGATCAACGCTCAAGCTAAAAAGTCCTGATTAACTGAGCCTGCCAAAAGCCCGGCGGCATCCCTGGATGCGCCGGGCTTTTGCGTAGGGTCGCTAAAGTTTTTTGACGTCCAGGCGATACACAAGTTACAAGCAACCCATTTCGCTGCAACGAGGTAGATCCATGAACCCGATGTTGGCCCTTCGGCAGTATCAGAAAGTCAACGGCGTGGCGCAGACATCCGAAGCCAGCCCGCACCGCCTGGTGCAGATGCTCATGCAAGGCGGCCTTGATCGTATGGCCCAGGCCAAAGGCGCAATTGCCCGCAAGGATGTCGCCCAGAAAGGCATCCTGATCGGCAAAGCCATCGACATCATCGGTGGCCTGCGCGAAGGCCTGGACCTGGAAAACCACGCCGACAGCCTGGCCGAGCTGGACAGCCTGTACACCTACATGAGCCGTCGCTTGATCGAGGCCAACGCCAAGAGCGACCCCGAAATCATCGATGAAGTGGCGCGCTTGCTGATCACAGTCAAGGAAGGTTGGGACGCCATCGCCGACCAGTCGGCTTCCTGAGCCAGGAGCATGAGATGAGCGAAGTAATCGAGCGAATCGAACAGACCCGTCAGCTGCTACTTACCGCGTTGCACAAGCGTGACTGGAGTGCAGTGGGCGAGCTGGATCTGGAATGCCGCCTGCGCATCAATGATGTGCTCGATGAAGCGGTCGGCCAGGAAGCCGATGTGCGCGACAGCCTGGAGCAACTGTTGGTCGTCTACCGGCAATTGATTGACGTTGCAAGTGGGGAGCGTCAATCAATAGTCGACGAGATGATGCAAATCCGTCAGGCGAAAAATGCCGCCAAGGTATACCATCTGTTCACGTGACCACAGATGTGCAAAAAGCCGTGCGCCATTAATTTGACTGCACGGGTTTTTTTGACTTTACTAGTGGCTGTTTTCGAATTTCAGACGTCCGAACACTGACCATTCAGTCGGAGATGTCGAGCATGCCCCTCATAGGGCGCCGATATGACTAGGGAAGTTGCTATTGCATGTGGCGTGAAACCAAGATTCTCCTGATCGATGACGACAGCGCCCGCCGCCGCGATCTGGCGGTGGTCCTGAACTTTCTCGGCGAAGAAAATCTTCCGTGCTCCAGCCAGGATTGGCAGCAGGTCGTGGGCGACCTGTCTTCGAGCCGCGAAGTGCTATGCGTGCTGATCGGTACTGTCAGTGCTCCGGGCAGTGTGCTTGGGCTCCTTAAGACAGTGGCTGGGTGGGATGAGTTCCTTCCGGTTTTGCTGATCGGTGAAAATTCTTCTGCGGAGTTTCCGGAAGAACTGCGCCGCCGGGTACTTTCCAACCTCGAGATGCCGCCGAGCTACAGCCAGCTGCTCGACTCGCTGCACCGTGCCCAGGTCTATCGCGAGATGTACGACCAGGCCCGCGAGCGCGGACGCCAGCGTGAGCCGAACCTGTTCCGTAGCCTGGTCGGCACCAGCCGTGCCATCCAGCATGTGCGCCAGATGATGCAGCAGGTCGCCGATACCGATGCCAGCGTGCTGATCCTTGGCGAGTCCGGTACCGGCAAGGAAGTGGTGGCGCGCAACCTGCACTACCATTCCAAACGCCGCGAAGCACCGTTCGTGCCGGTCAACTGCGGCGCGATCCCGGCCGAGTTGCTGGAGAGCGAGCTGTTCGGTCACGAGAAGGGCGCGTTCACGGGTGCCATCACCAGCCGTGCCGGGCGTTTCGAACTGGCCAACGGCGGCACGCTGTTCCTCGACGAAATTGGCGACATGCCATTGCCTATGCAGGTCAAGTTGCTGAGGGTGCTGCAGGAGCGCACCTTCGAGCGAGTGGGCAGCAACAAGACCCAAAGCATCGATGTGCGGATCATTGCCGCGACTCACAAGAACCTCGAAACCATGATCGAGGATGGCACTTTCCGCGAAGACCTGTACTACCGGCTCAATGTCTTCCCGATCGAGATGGCACCACTGCGCGAGCGAGTGGAAGACATTCCGCTGTTGATGAACGAGCTGATTTCGCGCATGGAGCACGAGAAGCGCGGTTCGATCCGCTTCAACTCGGCCTCGATCATGTCGCTCTGCCGCCACGGCTGGCCGGGGAACGTCCGCGAGCTGGCCAACCTGGTAGAGCGCATGGCCATCATGCACCCGTACGGGGTTATCGGGGTATCGGAGTTGCCGAAGAAATTCCGTTATGTCGATGACGAGGACGAGCAACTGGTCGATAGCCTGCGCAGCGATCTGGAGGAGCGGGTGGCGATCAATGGCCATACGCCGAATTTCAGCAATCATGCGATGTTGCCGCCTGAGGGGCTGGATCTGAAGGACTACCTTGGCAGCCTGGAACAGGGGCTTATCCAGCAGGCTTTGGACGATGCCAATGGCATCGTTGCGCGCGCGGCCGAACGGTTGCGGATTCGTCGGACCACTTTGGTCGAGAAAATGCGTAAGTACGGGATGAGCCGACAGGGTGGTGAGGATCAGGCGGAAGAGTGATTGAGCCTTTGGGGTGTATGCCTTGAGGTTGATGTTGGGGCGTAGATCGAGCGCCGCCCGCGCGGCGCTCGATCTACGCCACACCACAGTCCTCGAACGATTCACCCTCGCACGATTCACCCCCGAACATTCCCCCATCCCCGGCACGGCTATTGCTACATCACTGGCATCACACCGTTTTTATGACGGTCAGCCACGCGAGAGAGCACGATGCCCCAGGCCGCCCACTTTTCCCGAGCCCCCGATCAGCAGTCGAGTACCCCGGTCGAGCAGGAGAGTCGACAAGGCCTTGAGCAGGCATTTGCCCTGTTCAATCAGGTATCCAGCCAGCTCAACCAGTCTTACGGCATGCTCGAAGCCCGGGTCAGTGAGCTCAAAGGCGAGTTGGCGGTGGTCGGTGCGCAGCGCATAGCCGAACTGAACGAAAAAGAGCGCCTGGCCAACCGCCTGCAAAATCTGCTCGACCTGCTGCCAGGTGGGGTGATCGTGATCGATGACCAAGGCAGGGTGCGAGAGGCCAACCCGGCGGCCTGCCAAATGCTCGGTGAGCCTGTGGTCGGCCAGTTGTGGCGCCAGGTGATTGCGCGCAGCTTCGCCCCGCGCAAGGACGATGGCCACGAGGTTTCGCTGCGCGATGGCCGCCGCCTGTCTATCGCCACCCGCTCGCTGGACGCCGAGCCGGGCCAACTGGTGTTGCTCAACGACCTCACTGAAACCCGCCGCCTGCAAGACCAACTGGCCCGGCACGAGCGCCTGTCTTCCTTGGGGCGTATGGTTGCTTCGCTGGCGCACCAGATTCGCACGCCGCTGTCGGCGGCCATGCTCTATGCCAGCCACCTGGCCGATGGCGAGCGCGAGCTCGCGCCAGAAACCCGCCAGCGCTTTGCTGGCAGCCTCAAGGAGCGGCTGCACGAATTGGAGCACCAGGTGCGCGACATGCTGGTGTTTGCCCGTGGTGAACTGCCACTGGGCGATCGGTTGACCCCCAAGGCTCTGTTCCAGGCCCTGCAGCAGGCGGCTCAGCCTCATGTGCAAGGGCATGCCGTGCGCTGGCAGTGCGATAGCCACCTGGGGGAGTTGCTGTGCAACCGCGACACCCTGGTGGGCGCTTTGCTCAATCTGATCGAAAACGCACTACAAGCCAGTGACAATCCGGCCCGGCTCAAGGTGCACCTGTTCCGCCGCGAGCGCACCTTGCATTTGAGCATCAGCGATGCCGGCAGTGGCATCGATGCCGAGCTGCTGGGGCGCTTGGGCGAGCCATTCCTGACCACCAAGGCCACCGGCACCGGGCTTGGGCTGGCGGTGGTCAAGGCCGTTGTGCGTGCCCATCAAGGTACATTGCAACTGCGCTCCAAGGTTGGGCGTGGCACCTGTGTGAAGGTTGAACTGCCGTTGATCGACGGGCAGGCAACGGAGGTTATGTAATGGCGATCAAGGTGCTGCTGGTCGAGGATGACCGCGTATTGCGCCAGGCCCTGGGCGATACCCTGGAAATCGGTGGCTTCGCATTCGATGCAGTGGGCAGCGCCGAGCAGGCGCTGGAGGCGGTGGCTGGTGAGGTTTACAGCCTAGTGGTCAGTGACGTGAACATGCCGGGTATGGACGGCCATCAGTTGCTGGTGCAGCTGCGCCGTCATCACCCTCAATTGCCAGTGTTGCTGATGACCGCCCACGCCGCAGTGGAGCGGGCTGTGGAGGCCATGCGCCAAGGGGCCGTGGATTATCTGGTCAAGCCGTTCGAGCCTCAGGCCTTGCTGAGCCTGGTCGAACGCCACGCCGCCGGGCGTTTGACGGTGGCCGACGATGAGGGGCCGGTAGCGTGCGAACCCGCCAGCCTGCAGCTGTTGGAGCTGGCAGCACGGGTAGCTCGCAGCGATTCGACCGTGCTGATATGTGGTGAGTCAGGTACCGGCAAGGAAGTGCTTGCGCGTTACATCCATCAGCAGTCGCCACGTGCAGCGCAGCCATTCGTGGCGATAAACTGCGCGGCCATTCCGGACAACATGCTCGAGGCCACGCTGTTTGGTCACGAGAAAGGCGCCTTCACCGGGGCAATCGCGGCCCAGGCTGGCAAGTTCGAACAGGCCGAAGGCGGTACCTTGCTGCTCGACGAGATCTCCGAAATGCCCCTTGGCTTGCAGGCCAAACTGTTACGTGTGCTGCAGGAGCGCGAAGTGGAACGGGTAGGGGGGCGCAAGCCCATCGCGCTGAACATCCGCGTTTTGGCTACCAGCAACCGGGATATGGCGAGCGAAGTGGCAGCAGGGCGTTTTCGCGAGGACCTTTACTACCGGCTTTCGGTGTTCCCACTGGCCTGGCAGCCGCTGCGCGAGCGCCGTGGCGATATTCTGCCGTTGGCAGAGCGCTTGCTGGCGCGGCACGCTGCGAAGATGCAGCATGCGCCAGTACGCTTGTCTGCCCAGGCGCGTGATTGCCTGCTGGCGCACACGTGGCCGGGTAATGTGCGAGAACTGGACAACGCGCTGCAGAGGGCGTTGATTCTGCAGCAGGGAGGCCTCATTGAGGCGGCGGATTTTTGTCTGGCGGGCGCCATTCCATTGTCGGCGCTGGGCCAAGCTGCTGCACCGCCACTGCCTGCTGAAGGGCTTGTCGAGTCCGCAGGCCTGGGCGACGACATGCGTCGCCATGAGTTTCAGAAAATCATCGATACCCTGCGCGCCGAGCGTGGGCGGCGCAAGGAGGCAGCCGAAAAACTGGGCATCAGCCCGCGTACCCTGCGCTACAAGCTCGCGCAGATGCGTGAAGCCGGGCTCGATGTGGAGGCCAGCCTGTTCGGCTGAAACATTCATTTAAGAGTTGGCGCTGCGGGCTGGCACACGTGTTGCTAGTTCAGGGCTATCCGCCGCATGACTGTCAAAAAAATGCGGCCGCCGGAGAGAGAAGTTCATGAGCCAAGGTGTTGAATTCAACCGTCTGATGCTGGACATGCGGGCCATGCAGGCCGATGCCATGTCGCTGCCTAAAGCCACCGCCGCCGCCGAGCTGGCGCCTGGCCAGAGCACCTTTGCCGATATGCTCGGCCAGGCCATTGGCAAGGTCAATCAGACCCAGCAGGCATCGAACCAGCTGGCCAACGCCTTCGAAATCGGCAAGAGCGGCGTGGACCTCACTGACGTGATGATCGCCTCGCAGAAGGCCAGCGTGTCCATGCAGGCCTTGACCCAGGTGCGCAACAAGCTGGTTCAGGCGTACCAAGACATCATGCAGATGCCGGTTTGAGGGCGGAAGTAAGTCATGGCTGATGCAGTCGTCGATAACGCACCTGCCAAGAGCGGCGCGTCTGGTTCCAAACCGCCACTGTTGAACATGGCGTTTCTGGAAAACATCTCGCAGATGCCCATGCTGCGTCAGGTCGGCCTGCTGGTAGGCTTGGCGGCGAGCGTGGCGATCGGCTTTGCCGTGGTGCTCTGGTCGCAGCAGCCTGACTATCGGCCGCTGTATGGCAGCCTGGCCGGCATGGATACCAAACAGGTCATGGATACCCTGGCCTCTGCAGATATTCCCTACCGTGTCGAGCCCAACTCCGGTGCTTTGCTGGTCAAGGCCGACGACCTCTCCCGTGCGCGCCTGAAGCTGGCAGCGGCAGGCGTGGCGCCGAGCGATGGCAATGTCGGCTTCGAGTTGCTCGACAAAGAACAAGGCCTGGGCACCAGCCAATTCATGGAGGCCACCCGCTATCGCCGCAGCTTGGAAGGCGAGTTGGCGCGTACCGTTTCGAGCCTGAACAATGTGAAGGCCGCGCGCGTGCACCTGGCCATCCCAAAGAGTTCGGTTTTCGTGCGCGACGAGCGCAAGCCCAGCGCTTCTGTGCTGGTAGAGCTTTACCCTGGCCGTTCGCTGGAAGCAGGCCAGGTCATGGCCATCGTCAACCTGGTCGCCACCAGCGTACCTGAGTTGGACAAATCGCAAGTCACGGTGGTTGACCAGCGTGGCAACCTGTTGTCCGAGCAGTTGCAGGACACAGCCCTGACCATGGCTGGCAAGCAATACGATTACAGCCGCCGCATGGAAGGTATGCTCACCCAGCGTGTGCACAACATCCTGCAACCGGTGCTGGGCAATGACCGCTACAAGGCCGAGGTGTCGGCCGACCTGGACTTCAGCGCAGTCGAGTCCACCTCCGAGCAGTTCAACCCCGACCAGCCGGCGCTGCGCAGCGAGCAGGCGGTCAACGAGCAGCGCGCCAGCAGTCAGGGCCCGCAGGGTGTACCAGGTGCGCTGAGCAATCAGCCGCCAGGCCCTGCTTCCGCGCCGCAGACCACCGGCGCTGCAGCAGGCGCGGCCGGGGCCATCCAGCCTGGTCAGCCGCTGGTCGATGCCAACGGTCAGCAGATCATGGACCCGGCCACCGGGCAGCCAATGCTGGCGCCGTACCCTTCCGACAAGCGCGAGCAGACCACCAAGAACTTCGAACTCGATCGCTCGATCAGCCACACGCGTCAACAGCAGGGTCGCCTGACTCGGCTGTCGGTAGCAGTAGTGGTCGATGACCAGGTCAAAGTCGATGCCAATGGGCAAACCACCCGCGCCCCATGGGGTGCCGAAGACTTGGCGCGCTTCACCCGCCTGGTGCAGGACGCGGTAGGCTTCGACGCCAGCCGTGGTGACAGCGTGACGGTAATGAACGTGCCCTTCGCCGCCGACCGTGGTGAAGAGATCGCCGATATCGCGTTCTATCAGCAGCCGTGGTTCTGGGACATCGTCAAGCAAGTGCTCGGCGTGCTGTTCATCCTGGTGCTGGTGTTCGGCGTGCTGCGTCCGGTGCTCAACAACATCACAGGTGGCGGCAAGCAAGCTGCTGCGGACAACGACATGGAACTGGGCGGGATGATCGGTCTGGATGGCGAGTTGGCCAACGACCGTGTCAGCCTTGGTGGCCCGTCAAGCATTCTGTTGCCGAGCCCCAGCGAGGGCTACGAAGCACAGCTCAACGCAATCAAAGGCCTGGTGGCCGAAGACCCAGGCCGCGTGGCCCAGGTCGTGAAAGAGTGGATCAACGCCGATGAGTGACAATCGAGCCATTACCGCCAAGCTGAGCCGTGTCGACAAAGCCGCGATCCTGCTGCTGTCGCTCGGTGAAACCGATGCTGCGCAAGTGCTGCGGCACATGGGCCCCAAAGAAGTGCAACGGGTCGGTGTGGCCATGGCGCAAATGGGCAATGTGCACCGAGAGCAGGTCGAGCAGGTGATGAGCGAGTTCGTCGAAATCGTCGGCGACCAGACCAGCCTGGGCGTGGGCTCCGATGGCTATATCCGCAAGATGCTCAATCAGGCGCTTGGCGAGGACAAGGCCAATGGCCTGATCGATCGCATCCTGCTTGGTGGCAATACCAGTGGCCTGGACAGCCTCAAGTGGATGGAGCCGCGGGCCGTGGCCGACGTGATCCGCTACGAGCACCCGCAGATTCAGGCCATCGTGGTCGCATACCTGGACCCCGACCAGGCAGGTGAAGTGCTGAGCAACTTCGACCACAAAGTGCGCCTGGACATCATCCTGCGTGTCTCTTCGCTCAATACCGTGCAGCCTGCGGCCCTGAAGGAGCTGAACCAGATCCTCGAGAAGCAGTTCTCGGGCAACTCCAATGCCGCGCGCACCACCTTGGGTGGTATCAAGCGTGCCGCCGATATCATGAACTTCCTCGACAGCTCCGTGGAAGGCGCGCTGATGGATTCGATCCGCGAGATCGACAACGACCTGTCGGAGCAGATCGAAGACTTGATGTTCGTCTTCAACAACCTGGCCGACGTGGACGACCGTGGTATTCAGGCGCTGCTGCGTGAAGTATCGTCCGACGTGCTGGTGGTGTCGCTCAAAGGCGCGGACGAGCGGGTCAAGGACAAGATCTTCAAGAACATGTCCAAGCGTGCCTCGGAGCTTCTGCGCGACGACCTCGAAGCCAAGGGCCCGGTGCGGGTCAGCGATGTGGAGACGGCGCAGAAGGAAATCCTCACCATCGCCCGTCGCATGGCCGAGGCCGGCGAGATCGTGCTCGGTGGCAAAGGTGCCGAGGAAATGATTTAAGGCCACCGCTTGCTCCCCACTGGCTGCCCGTTGTGGGAGCGGGTTCACCCGCCAAGCCTCGGTGCGGGATATCGCGATTGTCGCTGCCGACGCATTGGCTGATGCACCCGCGCTGACAAGCGTTGGCCTCGGCTGAACAGGGTTTTGAGAACAACACAGCATGCCCAGCAAAGAATCCCACCCTAGCGATCTGATCCGCGCCCGCGACCTAGAGGGCGTGGACGTCTGGGCGCTGCCCAGCTTCGACCCGCAGCCTGAGCCTGAACCTGAGCCGCAAGTGCTCGAGGAAGAAGTCGAGGAAGTGCCGCTTGAGGAAGTCCAGCCACTGACCCTGGAAGAGCTCGAAGCAATCCGCCAGGAAGCCTACAACGAGGGCTTCGCCACCGGGGAGCGCGAGGGCTTTCACAGCACCCAGCTGAAAGTGCGCCAGGAAGCCGAAGAAGCGCTCAGCGCCAAGCTGGCGAGCCTGGAGCAGTTGATGCAGCACCTGATGGAGCCGATCGCCGAACAGGACACGCAGATCGAACGCAGCCTGGTACACCTGGTCGCGCACATGGCGCGCCAGGTCATCGGCCGCGAACTGCGCAGCGACTCAAGCCAAATCACCCGTGTGCTGCGTGAAGCGCTGAAGCTGCTGCCGATGGGCGCCGACAATATTCGCATTCACCTCAACCCACAGGATTTCGAGCAAGCGCTGGCCCTGCGCGAGCGTCATGAGGAGCGCTGGAAGCTGCTTGAGGACGAAGCCTTGTTGCCCGGCGGTTGCCGGATCGAAACGCTGCACAGCCGCATCGATGCGACCATGGAAACACGTATCGAGAAGGCCGTGGCGCAGCTGTTCGATCAGTTGCACGATCAGGCGCTGCACCCGGCGGCTGCGGACCTTTCGGTTGAGTTGGACAGCAACGATGCGCCTTGACCGCACCAGCTTCGCCAAGCGCCTGGGCGGCTACGCCGACGCGATCACGCTGCCGGTGCAGCCGGTGGTCGAAGGCCGCCTGCTGCGCATGGTCGGCCTGACCCTTGAAGCCGAAGGCTTGCGTGCGGCGGTGGGTGGGCGCTGCCTGGTCATCAACGACGACAGCTACCACCCGGTGCAGGTCGAGGCCGAGGTGATGGGCTTTGCTGGCAACAAGGTATTCCTCATGCCGGTGGGCAGCATTGCCGGTATCGCGCCAGGGGCGCGGGTGGTACCACTGGACGACAGTGGTCGTTTGCCCATGGGCATGAGCATGCTTGGCCGCGTGCTCGACGGCGCCGGGCGCGCCCTCGATGGCAAGGGTGGCATGCGCGCAGAAGACTGGGTGCCGATGGATGGGCCGATCATCAACCCGCTCAACCGTGACCCAATCAGTCAGCCGCTGGATGTAGGCATTCGCAGTATCAATGGCCTGCTGACCGTCGGCCGTGGCCAGCGCCTGGGCCTGTTCGCCGGTACCGGTGTGGGCAAATCGGTGTTGCTGGGCATGATGACTCGCTTCACCGAGGCGGACATCATCGTGGTCGGGCTGATCGGCGAACGGGGCCGGGAAGTCAAAGAGTTCATCGAGCACATCCTCGGCGAGGAAGGGCTCAAGCGGTCGGTGGTAGTCGCCTCGCCCGCTGACGACGCACCGCTGATGCGTCTGCGTGCAGCCATGTACTGCACCCGGATTGCCGAGTATTTCCGTGATAAAGGCAAGAACGTCTTGCTGCTGATGGACTCATTGACCCGTTTCGCCCAAGCTCAGCGCGAAATCGCGTTGGCTATCGGCGAGCCCCCGGCTACCCGTGGCTACCCTCCATCGGTGTTCGCCAAACTGCCCAAACTGGTGGAGCGCGCCGGTAATGGTGAGCCCGGTGGCGGGTCGATCACCGCGTTCTACACCGTGCTTTCCGAGGGGGATGACCAGCAGGACCCTATTGCCGACTCGGCTCGGGGTGTGCTCGACGGTCACTTTGTGTTGTCCCGGCGGCTGGCCGAGGAAGGCCATTATCCGGCAATCGACATCGAAGCCTCGATCAGCCGGGTCATGCCCCAGGTGGTGGATGCCGACCACCTGCGCCAGGCGCAGAAGTTCAAGCAGCTGTGGTCACGGCTATCGCAAAGCCGCGACCTGATCAGCGTGGGTGCCTACGTCGCCGGTGGCGATCCGGAAACCGACCTGGCAATTGCTTTGCAGCCTCGGCTGGTCGACTTCCTGCGCCAGGGGCTGGATGAAAATGTCGTCATGCAGCAAAGCCGCAGCGAGCTGGCGGCGATCTTTACGCCTCCGGCCAAGGGCTGATGAGCCATGAGCCTGCCCGGACGCGCTGCCCGCCTGGCCCCTGTGGTCGACATGGCCGAGGAGGCCGAACGCAAAGCCGCTCAGCGCGTGGGGCACTTCCAGCAGCAGGTGGTACAGGCCCAGGCCAAACTGGCTGAGCTGGAGTCGTTCCGCGAAGGGTATCAAGCGCAGTGGATCAACCGCGGCGGGCAGGGTGTGAACGGTAGCTGGCTGCTCAACTACCAGCGCTTCCTGGCCCAGCTGGAAACTGCCATGACCCAGCAGCGCCAGAGCCTGATCTGGCACGAAAACAATCTCAAAAACGCCCGAGGCACCTGGCAGCAGGCCTATGCTCGGGTCGAGGGCCTGCGCAAGCTGGTGCAGCGCTACATGGACGAGGCTCGCCGCGCCGAAGACAAGCGTGAGCAGCGGTTGCTGGATGAGTTGTCGCAGCGGTTGCCCAGGCAAGGTCATTTGTAGCCTGGGCTGCGCGTAGCGCTATTAGCGATGTGCCGGCCTCCTCGCGGCTTAAGCCTTTACTACAGGTTTGAGCTCACATTCGAGTGGCGCGGGTGGACCCGCGAACAAGCCGCTGCAGGCTAGCTTGCTACCCCTGCGTTGGCCTGCTAAACCTTGAAGAGTTGCATTCGCCATCATCGAAGGAATCGCTAGCATGGCAGTCGAGACTGATTTTTCGCAGGACGGCAAAAAACTCACGATCAAGGTCAAGGGCCGTTTCGACTTCGGCAAGCATCAAGAATTTCGTGATGCCTACGAACGTCAACCGCAAAAGCCCGACTCTGTGGTGGTAGACCTCAAGGATGCGACCTACTTGGACAGCTCTGCACTGGGCATGCTGCTGTTGCTGCGCGACCACGCCGGCGGTGACGATTCGGACGTCCGTGTGGTGCATGCCAGTTCCGATGTTCGCAAGATCCTGGCCATCTCCAATTTCGAAAAACTGTTCGATATCAGTTGAGTGCCCAGATGCCGGCCGAACAGGCGTTGACCGTGCTGGTGGCAGAGGATGGAGCAGTCGATCGTCTGCTGCTGGCACAGATTGTCCGTCGCCAGGGCCACCAGGTATTCACCGCGGAAAATGGTGAACAAGCCGTCGCGCTGTTTGCCCAGCAGCGCCCGCAGCTGGTGCTGCTCGATGCCCTCATGCCGGTGATGGACGGTTTTGAGGCCGCGCGGCAGATCAAGGCCCTGGCGGGCGAAGCGTTGGTGCCGATCATCTTCCTGACCTCCCTCAGCGAGGAGGACGCCCTGGTGCGATGCCTGGAGGCCGGCGGTGACGACTTCATGGCCAAGCCCTACAGCGCAGTGATTCTGGGCGCCAAGATCCGCGCGATGGACCGCCTGCGCCGCCTGCAGGCCACAGTTCTGGAGCAGCGCGACCAGATCGCTCGCCACCACCATCACCTGCTCAACGAGCAGCGGGTGGCCAAGGCAGTTTTCGACAAGGTCGCACACTCCGGCTGCATCACCGCGCCGAACATCCGTTACCTACAGTCGCCCTATGCTTTGTTCAATGGTGACCTGCTGCTGGCCGCGTTCACCCCAGCCGGTGACATGCACGTGCTGCTCGGCGATTTCACCGGCCATGGGTTACCCGCCGCTGTCGGGGCAATGCCACTGGCTGAAGTGTTCTACGGCATGACCGCCAAGGGCTACGGCCTGGCTCAGATGCTGCGGGAGATGAATGCCAAGCTCAAGCGCATTTTGCCGGTCGACATGTTCTGCTGTGCGCTGTTGCTCAGGATGAGCGTGCAGCGCGGCGCGGTCGAGGTATGGAATGGCGGCATGCCCGATGGCTACCGGCTGTCGGCCGATGGCGCGTTGCTTGGGGCGATGGCCTCGCGGCACTTGCCGCTGGGCATTTTGCCGCCTGAGCGCTTTGACGATAGCACCGAAGTGCTGCCGCTTGCCGCAGGGGAGCGGCTATTGCTGCTCTCCGACGGTGTGGTCGATACCGCCGATGAGCACGACCGGCTTTTCGGGGTCGAGCGCCTGCGTGATGTGCTGGCCGCCAACCGCGTTCCGGCCCAGCTGTTCAACGAGGTGATGCAGGCGCTGGAGCAGTTCGGCGGGCGGCCCCGGGATGACATCAGTCTGTGCGACATTGCCATGTTCACGGCGCAAGACCGAGTGCCAGCGCCGACTTTGTACTCCGACAGTGGCCGTTCCAGTCCGCTGGACTGGTCGCTCGGCTTCGAACTGCGTGGCGAGAGCCTCAAACGGTTCAACCCGGTCCCCTACCTGGTGCAGTTGTTGCAGGAGATTCACGGTCTACGGCCCAGCACCGGTGCCTTGCACAGCGTGCTGAGCGAGCTGTACTCCAATGCCCTGGAGCACGGTGTGCTAGAGCTCGACTCGCGGTTGAAACGTGATGTGCAAGGCTTCGCCGACTACTATCAAGAGCGTGCCCGGCGCTTGGCCGAGCTGACGCACGGGTTTGTGCGCATCGACTTGAAAGTTGAACCGCTAGGCGCAGGTGGGCGTCTGACCATCGAGGTGCGGGACAGTGGTGCAGGGTTTGATGTGTGCGGTGAATTGTCGCGCCCAGAAGCGGATCAGCAACTGAGCGGACGCGGGCTGAAACTGGTGCAGCGCCTGGGCAGGAACGCTAAATGGAGCGACGGTGGCCGCTGTGCCTGCGTCCATTTCAAGTGGTGAAGCGGCTGGAGAGCCGCCGCACGGCTCAGGCATAATCTGGCTTGATCAGGGAGTGAACAAGTGACTGACATGCATATTGACCACAAAGTACTCAGCGATTTGCAAGAGGTCATGGAAGATGGCTACTTGCAGTTGCTGGAAACCTTTCTGGAAGACTCCGAGCGGCGTCTGAGCCAGCTGCACGAGGCCAAGAGTGCCGACGAGCTGGGCATGGCTGCGCATAGCTTCAAAGGCAGCAGTAGCAACATGGGCGCGGTGGGTCTGGCCGACTTGTGCCAACAACTGGAGGAGCGGGTTAAGGTGCGCCCTTTGTATGGTATCGAAGACCTGATCAATCGGATCGATCTCGAATACCTCGAAGTGCAACACTTCTATCGCGCGGAGCGTGAACGGGTTTCAGCCAGCCAACTGTAGTTGGCGCGACTTTTGCCTGTCTGTAGCCAGACAATAGTCCAGTTTCTGGCGCGGAGACCGTTTCATGCCTGTCGCACCCAATCCTTTGCTGCAAACCAACACCCTGAGCAAGCCTACAGGTGCTGGTGCCCCTCGGGCAGACAAAGCCCTGCAGCCGGTGGGTGAGCCAGGTGGCGGGTTCGATCAGGTCATGGCCCGGCAAAGCCACGACCCTGTGTCTTTGCGCAAAGACAAGGCTGTGCAGGCCGGCCCCAAGGACAAGCCCGACTTCGCAAAAGATGGCAAGCCGCAGGCTGCCAACAAGCCAACAATTGCCGATGACGGCAATAAGTTGCCGGCTGACGATGCGGCCCAAGCCGCTGCTGATCCTGCGCCCGCCAATGACTCAGGGTCGCTCGACGCCAATCTGGTCGCGGGCCAGGTAACCGATGCCCAACCTGGCGCACAATTGCTGCAGGCTCAAGCCGAAACCGTAGCGCCCATGTTGCAGGCCGCCAACCAAGCGCCAGCGGCTGACATCGCCGAGCCGTTGCCGGAGCAAGCCGAAACAGAGGCCTTTGACCCGGATGCCGACCCGCTGGCTAATCTGCCAGGGCTGCGCCTTGCCCTTGAACAAAATGCACAGGCCAAAGGCACCTCATCGGCGCATGCTAGCGATGGAGCCAGAGCACAGGGCCAGGAGACTCAGGCCGGCGTCAATCCATTGGCGACGATGGTCGACAACATCGAAGAGCAAGCCGGTAAATCCGAAACTGGCGACAAGGCTTTTGGCGCGCTGCTCGAGGATGGGCTCAAGGACACCAAAACCGCCAGTAGCGATACCCGTGTCGATGACTTCGCCAACCGCCTCGCCAATCTGACCCAGGCCGTGGCAGCCAAGGCTGCCAATGCACTGCCGGCAAGTGCCAATCCGTTGCACCAGCCACTGCAAATGAACCAGAGCGCCTGGGCTGAAGGTTTGGTCAACCGGGTAATGTACTTGTCGAGCCAAAACCTCAAGTCGGCGGACATCCAGCTGGAGCCCGCCGAGTTGGGTCGGCTGGATATCCGCGTGAACGTTGCGACTGACCAATCCACCCAGATCACCTTCGTCAGCGGCCATGCCGGTGTGCGAGATGCTTTGGATAGCCAGGTGCACCGTTTGCGCGAGCTGTTCGCCCAGCAAGGGTTGGCGCAGCCAGACGTCAATGTGGCCGATCAGTCGCGCCAGCAACAGCAGCAGGCGCAGCAAGATGCCTCGCAACTTTCGGGGGTGGCCGCACGCCGTGCCCAAGTTGGTGGGGGCGAGCAGGGCGAGCTTGGTGAAACGGGTCGGCCGGTCGAGCAACAGGTGGTCATTGGTGACAGCGCTGTGGACTACTACGCCTAAGCAGACTATTGCCGGCTCAGGTTTCTTCTTAGGTAAACCCCCACACAGGTTAGCCATCACCTCAAGCATGTGCCGGCTCAGTGTCAGCGGGTTTATCGGTGAAATCGCCATCACCGTAAAGCACTTGGTTACAGATCTGGCATAACACTTGCTCAAGCCACGTCATCCTCCTTTGAAACCCCGATGGACGACGGATTATTGGCATGGCGAAGAGCGAAGCAGTGAAAGACCCCGCCGCAAAAGGCAAATTCAAGTTGATCCTGCTGCTGGTACTGGCGCTGCTGCTGGCGGTCAGCCTGTCGGTGGGGGCCACCTGGTTCATCATGCATAAAAGTGAACCGGCCCCGGCCGCCGAAGCGGCTGCTTCCAACGTCAAGGCTCCCGCGATCTACGTGCCCTTGGCTCCGGCCTTCGTGGTCAACTTCAATCAGAACGGCCGTCAGCGCTACATGCAGCTGAGCATCACCTTGCAAGGCCGTAATCAGGCCGATCTGGATGCGCTCAGCGTGCATATGCCGGTGATCCGCAACAACCTAGTGATGATGTTCTCCGGTCAAGGTTTCGACACGTTGTCCGCCAGTTCGGTGGGCCAGGAGATGCTGCGTCAGAAAGCCACCGCAGTGGTCCAGGAAGTGGCGCAGAAAGAAGTCGGCAAGCCGGTGATCGACCAGTTGCTGTTCACCAATTTCGTATTGCAGTAGGAGTCCGCAATGGCCGTACAGGACCTGCTGTCCCAGGATGAGATCGACGCCCTGTTGCACGGCGTCGACGATGGGCTGGTACAGACCGAGAGCGTTTCCGAGCCTGGCAGCATCAAGAGCTATGACCTGACCAGCCAGGATCGGATCGTGCGTGGTCGCATGCCGACCCTTGAGATGATCAACGAGCGCTTCGCCCGCTATACCCGCATCAGTATGTTCAACCTGCTGCGCCGCTCAGCGGATGTGGCGGTCGGCGGTGTGCAGGTGATGAAGTTCGGCGAGTACGTGCACTCGCTGTACGTGCCGACCAGCCTGAACCTGGTCAAGATCAAGCCGCTGCGCGGCACCGCGCTGTTCATTCTCGACGCCAAGCTGGTGTTCAAGCTGGTGGACAATTTCTTCGGCGGTGACGGCAGGCATGCCAAGATCGAAGGCCGTGAATTCACCCCCACTGAACTGCGGGTGGTGCGCATGGTACTGGACCAGTGCTTCGTCGACCTCAAGGAAGCCTGGCAGGCGATCATGCCGGTCAATTTCGAGTACATGAACTCCGAGGTCAACCCGGCCATGGCCAATATCGTTGGCCCAAGCGAGGCGGTGGTGGTCTCGACCTTCCATATCGAACTGGACGGCGGCGGCGGCGACCTGCACGTGACCATGCCGTATTCGATGATCGAGCCCGTGCGGGAAATGCTCGATGCAGGCTTCCAGTCCGACCTCGACGACCAGGACGAGCGCTGGGTCAAAGCATTGCGCGAGGACGTGTTGGACGTCTCCGTGCCGCTGACCGCCACGGTTGCGCGCCGTCAGTTGAAGCTGCGCGACATCCTGCACATGCAAGCCGGTGACGTGATCCCGGTGGAGCTGCCCGAGCACCTGGTGTTGCGCGCCAACGGTGTGCCGTCGTTCAAGGCGCGCCTGGGTTCGCATAAAGGCAACCTGGCCCTGCAGATCATCGACCCGATCGAACGCCGCTAACGGCGTGCCGGTCGCTCTTTCCGAATTGAATGCCTGTAGAGGACATCATGGCTAACGAAAACGAGATCACTTCCCAGCAAGACCAGGCCTTGGCCGACGAGTGGGCCGCAGCCCTGGAAGAAACCGGTGATGCCGGGCAGGCCGACATCGATGCGCTGCTCGCTGCCGACAGCGGCAAACCGGGTGCCGGCCGCTTGCCCATGGAAGAATTCGCCAGCTCGCCGCGGCCTAACGAAAACGTCAGCCTCGAAGGGCCAAACCTGGATGTGATCCTGGACATTCCAGTGAACATTTCCATGGAAGTGGGCAGCACCGAAATCAATATCCGCAACCTGCTGCAGCTCAACCAGGGCTCGGTGATCGAGCTCGACCGCCTGGCAGGTGAACCGCTCGATGTATTGGTCAACGGCACGCTGATCGCCCATGGCGAAGTGGTGGTGGTCAACGAGAAGTTCGGCATCCGCCTGACCGACGTGATCAGCCCCAGCGAACGTATCAAGAAGCTGCGCTGAGTGAAGAGCACGATGCGGGCCGTGATGGCATCCGCCGCGCTGCTGGCCAGCGAAGTGGCCATCGCCGCGGCAACGCCTGCTGCCAGCCCGGTGGCAACGCCAGCCGCTGCGCCCGGCAGTTTGGGTGGGCAACTGGCGCAAATGGTATTCGGGCTGTTGCTGGTAGTGGGGTTGATCTTCTTCCTGGCCTGGCTGCTGCGCCGCATGCAGGGGGCAGCGCCCAAGGGTGGGCAGGTGATCGAGGTGATCGGCAGCCGTGCCATCGGCCCGCGTGATCGGCTGTTGCTGGTGCAGGTTGGCAAGGAGCAGATTCTCATCGGCCATAGCCCAGGCAGTATCGAGGCCTTGCACGTGTTGGCCGAACCCGTCGACGTGCCCGCCAGCGCCCGTCAGGCGACACCGGAGTTCGCCCAGCGCCTGATGGAGCTGATGGGCAAGGATCAGAAGGACAAGCAGTGATGACCCGCGCCTTGCGCCTGCTGTTGAAAACATCGTTCGGCACTTTGTTGCCCATTGCGCTGCTGTTGGCAGCCCCACTGGCCTTGGCCGCCGACCCGTTGTCGATCCCGGCCATAACCCTGTCAAATACCGCAGACGGGCAGCAGGAGTATTCGGTCAGCCTGCAGATTCTGCTGATCATGACGGCGCTGAGTTTCATCCCGGCGTTCGTCATTCTGATGACCAGCTTCACCCGTATCATCATCGTCTTCTCGATTCTGCGTCAGGCCCTGGGCTTGCAGCAGACACCCTCTAACCAGGTGCTGACCGGCATGGCGCTGTTCCTCACGCTGTTCATCATGGCGCCCGTGTTCGACCGGGTGAACCAGGATGCTCTGCAGCCCTACCTGAACGAGCAGATGACTGCTCAGCAGGCAATCGAGAAGGGCCAGGGGCCACTGAAAGACTTCATGCTGGCTCAGACCCGGCAGAGTGATTTGGACCTGTTCATGCGCCTGTCCAAGCGCACCGATATCGCCGGCCCCGATCAAGTGCCGCTGACGATACTGGTGCCGGCGTTCGTCACGTCGGAGCTGAAAACCGCGTTCCAGATCGGCTTCATGATCTTCATCCCATTCCTGATCATCGACATGGTGGTGGCCAGTGTGCTGATGGCCATGGGTATGATGATGTTGTCGCCATTGATCATCTCGCTGCCGTTCAAGATCATGCTGTTCGTCCTGGTCGATGGCTGGGCGCTGATCATGGGCACATTGGCCGGCAGTTTCGGTGGCATTTGACGCCGCCAAGGGGAGCCCCGCATGACACCTGAAGTAGCTGTCGACCTGTTTCGTGATGCGCTATGGCTGACCACTTTGATGGTCGCCGTACTGGTGGTGCCGAGCTTGCTGATCGGCTTGATCGTGGCGATGTTCCAGGCCGCCACGCAGATCAACGAACAGACCTTGAGCTTTCTGCCGCGCCTGCTGGTGATGCTGGTGACGCTGATCGTTGCAGGCCCGTGGCTGGTGCAGAAGTTCATGGAGTACATCACCGGCCTGTACACCAGCATCCCGCAGGTGATCGGTTGAGGCAGCCATGCTGGAACTGACCGATGCGCAGATTGGCACCTGGGTCGCCACCTTTCTGCTGCCGCTGTTCCGGGTGACCGCTGTGCTGATGACCATGCCGATCTTTGGCACGCGCATGCTGCCGGCACGCATCCGCCTGTACGTGGCCGTGGCCATTACCGTGGTGATCGTCCCGGCACTGCCGCCGCTGCCCACGTTCGACCCATTGAGCTTGCGCGGCCTGCTGCTTTGCGGGGAGCAGATCATCGTCGGGGCACTGTTCGGCTTTTCCTTGCAGCTGCTGTTCCAGGCATTCGTGATCGCCGGGCAGATCATCGCCGTGCAGATGGGCATGGCCTTCGCCTCGATGGTCGACCCGGCCAACGGTGTGAACGTGGCGGTGGTGAGCCAGTTCATGACCATGCTGGTCAGTGTGTTGTTCCTGCTGATGAATGGGCATCTGGTGGTATTCGAGGTGTTGACCGAGAGCTTCACGACCTTGCCGGTCGGTCAGGCGCTGGTGGTCAGTCATTTCTGGGAAATGGCAGGCCGCCTGGGGTGGGTGTTCGGGGCCGGCTTGCTGTTGATCCTGCCGGCGATCACCGCGCTCTTGGTGGTGAACATCGCTTTCGGCGTAATGACCCGTGCGGCACCTCAGCTGAACATATTTTCCATCGGTTTTCCGCTGACCCTGGTGTTGGGCATGGGTATCTTCTGGATCGGTTTGGCCGATGTGCTTTCGCACTATCAGGCCTTGGCCAGTGAAGCGTTGCAATGGCTGCGTGTGATGGCGAGGGCGCCCTGAGCATGGCTGAAAGCGAGAGCGGTCAGGACAAGACGGAAGACCCCACCGACAAACGTAAGCGCGACGCGCGCGAAAAAGGTGAGATCGCCCGTTCCAAGGAGCTCAATACCGTCGCCTCGACACTTGCCGGTGCCGGTGCGCTGCTGGCCTTCGGTGGCAACCTGGCGCAGACGTTGATGACGTTGATGCAGATGAACTTCTCCCTGAGCCGCGAGGTGCTGACCGACGAGCGCTCGATGGGCATGTTCCTGCTGGCTTCGGGAAAGATGGCGATCTGGGCAGTGCAGCCGATTCTGATGTTGCTGTTCGTGATTGCCTTCGTGTCGCCCATCGCCCTGGGTGGGTTCATTTTCTCGGGCAGTCTTTTACAGCCTAAATTCAGCCGCCTGAACCCATTGTCAGGGATCAAGCGGATGTTTTCGCTGAACTCGCTCACCGAACTGCTCAAGGCCATGGCCAAGTTCCTGGTCATTCTGGCGGTGGCGCTGGTGGTTTTGAGCAACGACCGTCAGGCACTGCTGGCCATCGCTAACGAGCCTTTGGAGCAGGCGATCATCCATAGCGTCCAGGTGGTGGGCTGGAGCGCCTTGTGGATGGCCGCCGGCTTGCTGCTGATTGCCGCGGCAGACGTGCCATACCAGCTGTGGCAAACGCAGAAGAAGCTGAAGATGACCAAGCAAGAGGTCAAGGACGAATACAAGGACAGCGAGGGCAAGCCGGAGGTCAAGCAGCGCATCCGTCAATTGCAGCGTGAAGTGTCGCAGCGCCGCATGATGGCTGCCGTGCCCGAGGCCGACGTGATCATCACCAACCCGACCCACTACGCCGTGGCCTTGCAGTATGACCCGCAGAAGGGTGGGGTGGCGCCGTTGCTGGTGGCCAAGGGTACTGACTTCATCGCCTTGAAAATTCGTGAAATCGGCGCTGAGCACAAGATCCAGATTCTCGAATCGCCGGCCCTTGCGCGGGCCATCTACTACTCCACCGAGGTAGAGGGCGAGATTCCGGCAGGGCTGTACCTGGCGGTGGCGCAAGTGCTCGCCTATGTGTTCCAGATCCGACAGTACCGGGCAGGCAAGGGCAAGCGGCCGGAGCCGCTCAAAGAAGACCTGCCGATTCCTCAGGATTTGCGGCGTGACAGCTGACATAAGTTCGTTTATGGCAGGTGTCACGCTCTGCCCCTGAGGCTTCAAATCCCTGAAGGCCACCAAAGTTGGAAAGCTTCTTGCAAAGCCACGCCCAAGCGCTCCCTGGGCGTCAAAGTTTTGCATCAAGAGGACTCGCGGTGGATCGCACTCAGTTAATCAGCAATGCCCGCAACAACCTGGCCGGGCTCGGCCGGGGCAACCTGGGTGTGCCGTTGCTGCTGCTGGTGATGTTGGCAATGATGATGTTGCCGATACCGCCGTTCCTGCTCGACGTGTTCTTCACCTTCAACATCGCGCTGTCGATCGTGGTGCTACTGGTCTGCGTGTACGCACTGCGCCCGCTGGATTTTGCCGCCTTCCCCACCATTCTGCTGGTCGCGACGCTATTGCGCCTGGCGTTGAACGTGGCATCCACCCGGGTGGTGATGCTCCATGGCCAGGAGGGCCATGGCGCCGCCGGTAAAGTCATCCAGGCATTCGGTGAGGTGGTCATCGGCGGCAACTATGTGGTCGGTGCCGTGGTGTTCGCCATCCTCATGATCATCAACTTCGTAGTGGTGACCAAGGGTGCCGGCCGTATTTCCGAAGTGAGCGCGCGCTTCACCCTGGACGCCATGCCCGGCAAGCAGATGGCCATCGATGCCGACCTCAACGCCGGCTTGATCGACCAGGCCCAAGCCAAGGCGCGACGCTCCGAGGTGGCTCAGGAAGCCGAGTTCTACGGTTCGATGGACGGTGCCAGCAAATTCGTGCGCGGTGACGCGATTGCCGGCTTGCTGATCCTCTTCATCAACCTGCTAGGCGGTATGCTGATCGGCATGCTGCAACACAACATGTCGTTCAGCGATGCTGGCAAGGTCTACGCCTTGCTGACCATCGGTGACGGTTTGGTGGCGCAATTGCCATCACTGCTGTTGTCCACTGCCGCTGCGATCATGGTCACCCGTGCCTCGGGCTCCGAGGACATGGGTAAGCTGATCAATCGGCAGATGTTCGATTCGCCCAAGGCGCTGGGGGTGTCCGCCGCGCTGATGATCATCATGGGCCTGGTGCCCGGCATGCCGCATATCGCCTTCCTGAGCCTCGGCCTGCTGGCTGGCGGTGGGGCATACCTGGTTTGGAAGAAGCAGCAGAAGGCCAAGCTCGAGGCGCAGAAAGAGGCCCAGCGGCAACAGGACCTGCTGCCCTCGCCGCAGCGCGCGCTGGACACCAAGGAATTGGGCTGGGACGACGTTACACCGATCGATATGATCGGCCTGGAAGTGGGCTATCGCCTGATTCCGCTGGTAGACCGCAACCAAGGTGGGCAGTTGCTGGCGCGGATCAAGGGGGTGCGCAAGAAGCTTTCCCAGGACCTGGGGTTTCTGATGCCAACCGTGCATATTCGCGACAACCTCGACCTGCAGCCAAGCGCCTACCGTTTGACGCTCATGGGCGTAATTCTGGCCGAAGCCGAAATCTACCCAGACCGCGAGCTCGCCATCAACCCGGGCCAGGTGTTCGGTAGCCTCAATGGCATCGCCGCGCGTGACCCGGCATTTGGCCTGGAGGCCGTGTGGATCGATATCGGCCAGCGCGCCCAGGCGCAATCCCTGGGCTATACCGTGGTCGACGCCAGTACCGTGGTGGCAACCCACCTCAACCAGATTCTGCAGAAGCACTGCCATGAGTTGATCGGCCACGAAGAGGTCCAGCAACTATTGCAGGTATTGTCCAAAGCATCGCCTAAACTTGCAGAGGAACTGGTGCCCGGTGTCATTTCCTTGTCGGGGCTGCTCAAGGTGCTGCAGGCGCTGTTGTCCGAACAGGTGCCGGTGCGTGACATTCGCAGCATTGCCGAGGCCATCGCCAACAACGCGAACAAGAGTCAAGATACCGCCGCGTTGGTTGCGGCAGTGCGCGTCGGATTGTGTCGCGCCATCGTGCAAAGCATTGTTGGCGTTGAGTCCGAGCTGCCTGTCATCACGCTTGAGCCAAGGTTGGAACAGATCTTGCTCAATAGTTTGCAAAGGGCCGGGCAAGGTCAGGAAGACGGTGTGCTTCTTGAGCCAAGCATGGCCGAAAAGCTGCAGCGCTCGCTGATCGAAGCCTGCCAGCGTCAGGAGATGCAGGGCCAACCGGCCATCCTTCTGGTCGCTGGCCCGATCCGGGCAATGCTGTCGCGTTTCGGTCGCCTGGCTGTACCGAATTTGCATGTTCTGGCGTATCAGGAAATACCGGACAACAAGCAAGTTACCATCGTTGCCACAGTGGGCCCCAACGGCTGAGGTAGTGGGTTATGCAAGTCAAGCGTTTTTTCGCCGCCGATATGCGTCAGGCCATGAAGCTGGTTCGTGATGAGCTGGGCTCCGATGCCGCCATCATTGGCAACCGCCGCATCGCCGGTGGTGTCGAGCTGACCGCCGCGCTGGACTACAAGTTGTCCGCGCTGGCCCCGCGCGTGCCTAATGCGGAGCTCGAAGAGGAGCTGCGCAAGACTCAGTCGCGTATAGCCACTGCCCAGGCAGAACTGGATAACCGCGCCGAGGCCAGCGAAGGTAATCGCCAATTGTTCGCCGGCCAGTCCTTGACCGCTGCCGAGCCTTTGATCGAGCCGCACGTCGACGTGCCGCCGCCAGCCCCGGCTGCGACGCAGCCGGCAGTCGACCCACGCCTTTTCGATGCCATGCGTTCGGAGCTGTCTGGGCTGCGCGAACTGCTGGAAGTGCAACTCGGTTCGCTGGCCTGGAACCAGCTGCAGGGCAGCAAGCCGGCCCAGGCCAACCTCTGGCGCCGCCTGCAACGCATCGGCCTGTCTGGCCCCATCGCCCGCGAGCTGCTCGAGCTGACCAATGGGATCGAAGAGCCCCGCCAGGCCTGGCGCATGCTGCTGGCGCACCTGGCGCGGATGATTGCCGTGCCGCAGGTCGAACCGATCGAGGAGGGTGGCGTCATCGCCATGGTCGGCCCGGCCGGCATGGGTAAAACCACTACCTTGGCCAAGCTGGCGGCGCGCTATGTGCTCAAGTACGGCCCGCAGAGCCTGGCGCTGGTGAGCATGGACAGTTTCCGCATCGGGGCTCAGGAACAACTCAAGACGTTGGGCCGCATCCTCAATGTGCCGGTCACCTACGTCGACCCGGGGCAGTCACTGGCCGCAGCGCTGGAGCCGCTGTTGCGCAAGCGTGTGGTGCTGATCGATACCGCCGGCCTGCAGGCCAGCGACCCGGCCCTGCGCATGCAGCTGGAAACCCTGGCTGGGCGTGGCATTGCCGCCAGGAACTACCTGGTACTGGCCACCACCAGTCAAAAGCAGGTGCTCACCGCTGCCTACCACAGCTACAAACGCTGCGGCCTGGCCGGCTGCATCCTGACCAAACTCGATGAAACGGCGAGCCTCGGCGACGTGCTGAGCCTGGCCATCAGTCATGAACTGCCCGTGGCCTACCTAACCGACGGCCCGCGTATTCCTGACGACCTGCACTTGCCGCGCCCGCACCAGTTGGTGACCCGCGCGGTCAATGTGCAGTTGCAGGACGAGCCCAGCGAGGAGGCTATGGCCGACATGTTCGCTGATCTCTACCACAATCCGCGGCGCGCGGGTTGAGGATGAAACGTATGCAAAGTACCTACATTCCGGGGGCTCAAGTGCTGACCCGCGTGTGGCTTGGGACCAAGCGAGACAAGGTAAACAATAAACATGGGTAGCATGCATCCCGTACAGGTGATCGCCGTCACCGGTGGTAAAGGTGGCGTCGGCAAAACTAACGTTTCAGTGAACCTGTCTCTGGCGCTGGCCGAGCTCGGCCGCCGGGTGATGCTGCTGGACGCCGACCTAGGCCTTGCCAACGTCGACGTGCTGCTGGGCCTCACCCCGAAACGCACCCTGGCCGATGTCATCGAGGGGCGCTGCGAGCTGCGTGATGTGATATTGCAGGGGCCTGGCGGTGTGCGCATCGTGCCCGCTGCCTCCGGCACCCAGAGCATGGTGCATCTGGCGCCGGCTCAGCATGCCGGGCTGATTCAGGCCTTCAGCGAGGTTGGCGACAACCTCGATGTGCTGGTGATCGACACCGCTGCAGGGATTGGTGACTCGGTAGTCAGCTTCGTCCGCGCCGCCCAGGAAGTGCTGCTGGTGGTGTGCGACGAGCCGACCTCGATCACCGACGCCTATGCACTGATCAAGCTGCTCAATCGCGACTACGGCATGAACCGCTTCCGGGTGTTGGCCAACATGGCGCAGAGCCCGCAGGAAGGGCGCAACCTGTTCGCCAAGTTGACCAAGGTCACCGACCGCTTCCTTGACGTAGCCCTACAATACGTGGGCGCCGTGCCTTACGACGAAAGCGTGCGCAAGGCGGTGCAGAAGCAACGCGCGGTTTACGAGGCCTTCCCTCGCTCCAAGTGCGCCCTGGCATTCAAAGCCATTGCGCAGAAGGTCGACAGCTGGCCGCTGCCAGCCAACCCGCGCGGGCACCTTGAGTTCTTCGTCGAGCGTTTGGTGCAGCCCACCAGTGCAGGGCCCGTGTTATGAATGCCAGCGGCTTCAAGATGTACAGCAAGGCGTCCAAGGATGCTCAGTTCGAACTGGTCGAGCGCTACGCGCCACTGGTCAAGCGCATTGCCTACCACTTGCTGGCAAGGCTGCCTGCCAGCGTCCAGGTCGAGGACCTGATCCAGGCCGGCATGATCGGGCTGCTGGAAGTGGCGAACAAGTACGACGCCAGCAAGGGGGCGAGCTTCGAAACCTACGCGGGTATTCGCATCCGCGGGGCGATGCTCGATGAGGTCCGCAAGGGCGATTGGGCACCCCGTTCGGTGCACCGCAATACGCGCATGGTCAGTGATGCGATGCGTGCCGTGGAAGCAAGAACTGGCCGTGACGCTAAAGATCATGAAGTTGCTGCCGAACTCCAATTGAGTCTCGATGATTACTACGGGATTTTGAACGATACCTTGGGAAGCCGACTGTTCAGCTTCGACGACCTGTTGCAGGACGGCGAGCATGAAGGGCTGCACGAGGACGGCGCCAGTGGCCAGATCGAGCCGTCGCGCGACCTTGAAGACGAGCGCTTCCAGGCTGCCTTGACCGATGCGATCGCCAACCTGCCGGAGCGTGAGCGGCTGGTGTTGGCGCTGTACTACGACGAAGAGCTGAACCTCAAGGAAATCGGCGAAGTACTGGGGGTCAGCGAGTCGCGTGTCAGCCAGTTGCACAGCCAATGCGCCGCGCGCCTGCGCAGCCGCCTGGGGGAATGGCGGGCGCGTTGAGCCCAGGTATCGTTGCAGTCGTTTCCACGTTGTACCGAATTAGATGAATACGCGTGCTCGGGGCCGAGCGCGTTTGAGACTGCTTGGAGGTCTACTTGAACAAAGACATGAAAATCCTCATCGTTGACGACTTCTCGACGATGCGGCGGATCATCAAGAACCTGTTGCGTGATCTGGGCTTCACCAACACCGATGAAGCCGATGACGGCACCACCGCGCTGCCGATGCTCGAAAGCGGCCATTACGACTTTCTGGTGACGGACTGGAACATGCCAGGTATGTCCGGCATCGACCTGCTGCGCAAAGTCCGGGCCCATGACCGCCTGAAAACCATGCCGGTGCTGATGGTGACCGCTGAAGCCAAGCGCGACCAGATCATCGAAGCGGCGCAGGCCGGCGTAAATGGTTACGTGGTCAAGCCGTTCACCGCCCAGGTGCTCAAAGAAAAGATCGAGAAGATCTTCGAACGCGTCAACGGCTGAGACACCTCAGGGGGGCGCCATGGAATCAAAACAGTCGTCTTTGGGGGAGTTCGAATCGACCCTGAAGAAGCATGCCCAGGAATTGGTCGAGAGCCTGGAACGTGGCCGTTTCGGCGAGGCGGTGCAGCTGATCCATCAGCTCAACCAGACCCGCGATCGTGGCCTTTATCAGGAGGTCGGCAAGCTCACGCGTGAACTGCACAGCGCGATAGTCAGCTTCCAGATCGACCCGCGCATGCCGCAAGCCGAAGAAGTTTCGCAGATTACCGATGCCACCGAGCGCCTGTCCTATGTCGTCAAGCTGACCGAGGGCGCGGCCAACCGCACCATGGACCTGGTGGAGGAGAGCACCCCGGTGCTCAACGACCTGGCCAGCGAGGCTCAGAGCCTGAGCCTGGATTGGCAGCGCTTCATGCGCCGCGAAGTCGCCGCGCCTGAGTTCCGAGAGCTGGTCAAACGCGTCGACAGTTTCCTGACGCATAGCACCGAGGGTAACCGCAAAGTCGCAGGCCACCTGAACGACATTCTGCTGGCCCAGGACTATCAGGACCTGACCGGCCAGGTGATCAAGCGGGTGACGGCGCTGGTGACCGAAGTGGAAAGCAACCTGCTCAAGCTCGTGCTGATGGCCAGTCAGGTCGACCGGTTTGCTGGTATCGAACATGACCACCAGCAGCTTCGTGCTGAAAAAGATCAAGAAAAACATCCAACTCGGGGTGAAGGTCCGCAGATTCATGCCGATAAGCGTGAAGACGTGGTGTCCGGTCAGGACGACGTCGACGATTTGCTGTCCAGCCTGGGTTTTTAAGGAGCACGTTTAATGAGCTTCGGCGCCGATGAAGAAATCCTTCAGGATTTCCTGGTAGAAGCCGGCGAAATTCTTGAGCAACTGTCCGAGCAACTGGTCGAGCTGGAAAGCCGGCCTGACGATGCTGACCTGCTCAATGCAATCTTTCGCGGCTTCCACACTGTAAAAGGGGGCGCCGGCTTCCTTCAGCTGAACGAGCTGGTGGAGTGCTGCCATATCGCGGAGAACGTGTTCGATATCCTGCGCAAGGGTGAGCGCCGGGTCGACGCGGAACTGATGGATGTGGTGCTCGAAGCACTGGATACGGTCAACAGCATGTTCGGCCAGGTGCGTGAGCGCACCGAGGTGACCCCGGCCACACCCGAACTGTTGGCAGCCTTGTCGCGCCTGGCCGAACCTGCCAGCGCCGATGCCCCTGCCGCGCCGGTGCCACAAGCAGCGCCCGAGCCCGAGCCTGCGGCCAGCGAAGCGGACATCACCGACACCGAGTTCGAACAGCTGCTCGACTCGCTCGACGCGGTGAAAGCCGAAGCTGCCGCCTTCGACGCGCAGATGCAGGGCGAGACCTTGAGCGACTCGGGTGACGACATCACCGATGCCGAGTTCGAATCGCTGCTTGACCAGTTGCATGGTAAGGGCCAGTTCTCGCCAGAAGTTACCGCTACGCAATCGGTAGTCGTCGCCACGCAACCTGCGAGCGATGAGATCACCGACGAAGAATTCGAATCGTTGCTGGACCAGCTGCATGGCAAGGGCACCTTCCAGGCCGATGCCTTGCCAGCCGCCAGCGCTGGGGCACAGACCGCCAGTGCCGCCGCCGCTGGCGATGAGATCACCGAGCATGAGTTCGAAGCCCTGCTCGACCAACTGCACGGCAAGGGTAAGTTCACCGGCGAAACGGCTGCTGCCCAGGCACCTGCTGCGGTGGCTGCACCGGTTGCGCCCAAGGCGGCCAGCAAGCCGGTCGCCAAGCCTGCCCCAGCTGCGCCTGCCGAGGCCAAGCCTGCAGCTGCCGCGCCAGCTCGCTCCCCGGCACCGGTTGCAGATAAGCCTGCCAGCGAGGCGGAAACCACCGTGCGCGTCGATACCGCGCGCCTGGACGAAATCATGAACATGGTCGGCGAACTGGTGCTGGTGCGTAACCGCCTGGTGCGCCTGGGCCTGAACAGCGGCGACGAGGCCATGTCCAAGGCCGTGTCCAACCTCGATGTGGTCACTGCCGATTTGCAGACTGCGGTGATGAAGACCCGCATGCAGCCGATCAAGAAGGTCTTCGGCCGCTTCCCGCGCCTGGTCCGTGACTTGGCGCGGCAGCTTAAGAAAGAAATCAACCTTGAGCTGGTCGGCGAAGAAACCGACCTGGACAAAAACCTTGTCGAGGCCCTGGCCGACCCGCTGGTGCACTTGGTGCGCAACGCCGTCGACCATGGCGTCGAGATGCCGGACGAGAGGGAAGCTGCCGGCAAACCGCGTACCGGCCATGTGGTGTTGTCGGCCGAGCAGGAAGGTGACCACATCCTGTTGTCGATTTCCGACGACGGCAAGGGCATGGACCCGAATATCCTGCGCGCCAAGGCCGTGGAAAAAGGCCTGATGGACAAGGACGCGGCCGACCGCCTGAGCGAGTCGGACTGCTACAACCTGATCTTCGCCCCAGGCTTCTCGACCAAGACCGAGATTTCCGACGTGTCCGGCCGTGGCGTGGGCATGGACGTGGTGAAGACCAAGATCTCCCAGCTCAATGGCTCGATCAACATCTACTCGGCCAAGGGCCAGGGTTCGAAGATCGTCATCAAGGTGCCGTTGACCCTGGCGATCATGCCGACCTTGATGGTGATGCTGGGCAATCAGGCGTTCGCCTTCCCCCTGGTCAACGTCAACGAAATCTTCCACCTCGACCTTTCGCGCACCAACGTGGTGGACGGCCAGGAAGTGGTGATCGTGCGCGACAAGGCGCTGCCGCTGTTCTACCTCAAGCGCTGGCTGGTCCAAGGGCAGGTGCACGAGGAGCAGCACGAAGGCCATGTGGTGATTCTGTCGGTCGGTACCCAGCGCATCGGCTTTGTGGTCGACCAACTGGTGGGCCAGGAAGAAGTGGTGATCAAGCCCCTGGGCAAGATGCTGCAGGGCACCCCGGGCATGTCTGGCGCCACCATCACTGGCGACGGCCGCATCGCGCTGATTCTTGACGTGCCGAGCATGCTCAAGCGTTACGCGGCACGGCGTATCTGATTTTCGGCGGAGCACCCTGGCCGGGTGCCCCGCCTAATGGAGTGTTTATGGCAGTCAAGGTCCTGGTGGTGGATGATTCCGGTTTCTTCCGCCGCCGCGTTTCGGAAATCCTCTCGGCGGACCCGACGATCCAGGTGGTCGGCACTGCGACCAACGGCAAAGAAGCGATCGACCAGGCACTGGCGCTCAAGCCCGATGTCATCACCATGGACTACGAAATGCCCATGATGGATGGCATCACCGCCGTGCGGCATATCATGCAGCGCTGCCCCACGCCGGTGTTGATGTTTTCTTCGCTGACTCACGAAGGCGCGCGCGTCACCCTCGACGCGCTTGATGCCGGTGCGGTGGATTACCTGCCGAAGAACTTCGAAGACATCTCGCGCAATCCAGAGAAGGTCAAGCAGATGCTGTGCGAAAAGGTGCATACCATTTCGCGCAGCAACCGCCGTTTTGGCAGCTACGCAAGCCAAGCCCCAGCGGTCGCCGCGACATCTGCCAGTGCTCCGGCGCCGGCCAGCGTAGCGCCAGTGCGCAGCGCCATCCCCGCCCGTGCCCCGGCACCAGCTCCTGCTGCGGCGCATACCCCAGCGCCTAAGCGCAAGCCTTACAAACTGGTGGCGATCGGTACCTCTACCGGTGGCCCGGTGGCGCTGCAGCGCGTGCTGACTCAGTTGCCTGCTAGCTTCCCGGCGCCCATCGTGCTGATCCAGCACATGCCTGCAGCGTTCACCAAGGCCTTCGCCGAACGCCTGGACAAGCTGTGCAAGATCAGTGTCAAGGAAGCTGAGGATGGCGACATGCTGCGCCCTGGGCTGGCGCTGCTGGCCCCAGGTGGCAAACAGATGATGATCGACGGCCGTGGCGCGGTGAAGATCCTGCCTGGCGACGAGCGCCTGAACTACAAGCCGTGTGTGGACATCACCTTCGGCTCGGCGGCCAAGTCCTATGGCGACAAGGTGTTGTCGGTGGTGCTTACTGGCATGGGGGCCGATGGCCGTGAGGGTGCCCGCCTGCTCAAGCAGGGCGGCAGCACCGTATGGGCTCAGGATGAGGCCAGCTGTGTGATCTACGGTATGCCCATGGCGATCGTCAAAGCCAACCTCGCCGATGCCGTGTACAGCCTTGACGAGATCGGCAAACACCTGGTCGAGGCGTGCGTCTGATGGACGTGCTGAGCCTGATTGGGCTGATTCTGGCCTTCGTCGCCATCGTCGGCGGCAACTTCCTCGAAGGCGGGCATGTCGGTGCCTTGCTCAATGGCCCTGCCGGGCTGATCGTACTTGGCGGTACACTGGCGGCGGCTTTGTTGCAGTCACCGCTGCCGGCGTTCAAGCGAGCGCTGCAGATATTGCGCTGGATTTTTTTTCCGCCGCGGGTCGACCTGGCTAGCGGCATCGACCGCGTGGTCAACTGGAGCCTGACGGCGCGCAAGGAAGGCCTGCTCGGCCTGGAAGGCGTGGCCGATGCCGAACCGGACCCCTATGCCCGCAAGGGCTTGCAACTGCTAGTCGATGGCGCCGAGCCTGAATCGATCCGTAGCATCCTTGAAGTCGACTTTCTGACCCAGGAGAGCCGCGATATACAGGCCGCCAAGGTGTTCGAGAGCATGGGCGGTTACGCGCCGACCATCGGCATCATCGGGGCGGTGATGGGCCTGATTCACGTGATGGGCAACCTGGCCGATCCTTCACAGTTGGGCAATGGTATCGCCGTGGCGTTCGTCGCGACCATTTACGGGGTGGCCAGTGCCAACCTGATCTTGCTGCCGATCGCCAACAAGCTCAAAGCCATCGTTTTGCGCCAGTCGCGTTATCGCGAAATGCTGCTCGAAGGCTTGCTGTCGATAGCCGAGGGTGAGAACCCGCGCTCGATCGAGCTGAAGCTGCAAGGCTTCATGGAGTAGCCATGCGCCGTCGCCGTCATACCGAGGAACATGAAAACCACGAACGCTGGCTGGTGTCGTATGCCGACTTCATCACCTTGCTGTTCGCCTTCTTCGTGGTCATGTACTCGATTTCCTCGATCAACGAAGGTAAGTACAAGGTCATATCCCAAGCGCTGCTTGGGGTGTTCAACGACCCCGAGCGAAGCATGAAGCCGATCCCGATCGGTGATGAGCAGCCGCTGAGCGTGAAACCGGCACAGCCATTGATCAAGGACAGCGAGCAGACCGATGCCGGGTTGGCGCAGACCAGCGTCGACCCGCTCAAGGCGATCAGCGAGGATGTGCGCGATGCCTTTGGCGACCTGATCAAGTCCGACCAGATGACCGTGCGTGGCAACGAGTTGTGGGTGGAGATCGAACTCAACTCCTCATTGCTGTTCGGCAGCGGCGATGCGATGCCCAGCGACCAGGCGTTCGACATCATCGAGAAGGTCGGCAACATCCTCAAACCGTTCGCCAACCCGGTGCATGTCGAGGGCTTTACCGACAACCTGCCGATCCGCACGGCGCAGTACCCGACCAACTGGGAGCTGTCAGCGGCGAGGGCGGCGAGTATCGTGCGGTTGTTGGCCATGCAGGGGGTCAACCCCGCGCGCATGGCCTCGGTGGGGTACGGCGAATACCAGCCGGTAGCCAGCAACGACACTGCTGAGGGGCGAGCGCGTAACCGCCGCGTGGTCCTGGTGATCTCCCGCAACCTTGAAGTGCGCCGCAGCCTGACCGGCTCGGGCACTGCCAATGCCACCCCGGATGCAGCGCTTCGCCGTGCTGGCACACAAAGTGCACCGCCAGCCCCAGCCGCGACGACGCGCCCGTGAGCCGTCAATTCTCTGTCATAGCAAACCAATTGGGGGCAGTTGTCTTGTTAGATTCATCGAAGCCTGCGCGATCATTGCGCGAGCGGGTTCATCGAGACGTCGAGCCGGCGCTTTCACAGGGGCCCTGCAACGCCTTTCAGACAAGAGTGGTGCCATGAGAGTCTGGGCAGTAGCCAATCAAAAAGGTGGCGTGGGCAAGACCACGACTACCATCGCCCTGGCTGGCCTGCTGGCCGAGGCCGGCAAGCGCGTGGTCGTCGTCGATCTCGACCCGCATGGCTCGATGACCAGCTATTTCGGGCACAACCCGGACGCGCTGGAGCACAGCTGTTTCGACCTGTTCCAGCACAAAGGCAGCGTTCCCGAAGGCCTGCCGGGGCAGTTGCTGTTGTCGACCAGCGATGAACGTATCTCGTTGTTGCCCTCTAGCACCGCGCTGGCTGTGCTGGAACGCCAGTCGCCGGGGCAGAGTGGCCTGGGCCTGGTGATCGCCAAGAGTCTGGCGCAGTTGTGGCAGGATTTCGACTTCGCGTTGATCGACAGCCCGCCCTTGCTTGGCGTGCTGATGGTCAATGCCCTGGCGGCCAGCCAGCAGTTGGTGATTCCGGTGCAAACCGAGTTTCTCGCGGTCAAGGGCTTGGAGCGCATGATCGGCACCTTGGCCATGGTCAACCGCTCGCGCAAACAAGCGTTGCCCTACCAGATCGTGCCGACTCTGTTCGATCGCCGTACCCAGGCCTCGCTGGGCACGTTGAAGGTGCTTCGCGATACCTATGAGCAGCAAGTCTGGCAGGGTTACATCCCGGTCGACACACGTCTGCGCGATGCCAGCCGCAATGGCGTCACGCCTTCGCAGTTCGACAACAAGAGCCGTGGTGTGATTGCCTACCGAGCACTGCTCAAGCATATGCTCACCTACAAGCCGGCCGCGCAGGTGGTTTCATGACTCTACTGGTTGGCACCAAGCCGCAAATGGCCCTGCAGTCCTACCTTGATGGGCTGTTGCAGGAGGCCACCGAGGCAGAGCAAGGCCTCGAACTGCCCGCGCCGGCCGAAGCGAGCCGTGCCGATGACGAATTTGCCGCAGCGGTGCGTGAAGAGCAGGCACGTGATGCCCGCCAGGCACCGCTGCTGGCGCCGCCGTTCGCCGAGCCCCAGCTAAGGGTGCTGCCCGCAGTGCTGCCGGTGCAAGAGCCGGTGGTGACAGTGGTCGAGGCCGACGTGCTGGCCGAGGCGAGCATTCCTGTGCTGACTGAAGTGCCTGAGCCTGCGCCGGTTGCGCCGCTGGTGGATGTGCACCTGCCGGCCGCGGCCATGAACGACGCACCGGTCCCGCCGGCCAGCGTCGATGGACGCCCGGCCTGGGCCGCAGAGCCGTTCGAATGCCTGCTGTTCGACGTGGCCGGGCTCACCCTGGCGGTGCCGCTAGTGTGTCTGGGCTCGATCTACAGCCTGCAGGGTCAGGAGCTGACGCCGCTGTTCGGCCAGCCGGACTGGTTCCTCGGTATCCTCACCTGCCAGGCAGGCAACCTCAAGGTGCTGGACACTGCACGCTGGGTGATGCCCGACCGCTACCGCGAGGATTTCCGCCAGGGCCTCAATTATGTGATTTCCGTACAAGGCTACGAGTGGGGCCTGGCTGTGCATCAGGTCAGCCGTTCGCTGCGCCTGGACCCCGCCGAGATCAAGTGGCGCAGCCAGCGTGGCCAGCGGCCCTGGTTGGCCGGTACGGTCATCGAACACATGTGTGCACTGCTTGACGTCGCTGAACTGGCCGAGTTGATCGCCAGCGGCGCGGTCAAGCGATTGCACGCCACACAGAAATAACTGCGAACACAACCGCCAACGGCGGATTAAGAGGGCTAGGGCAATGAAAAAGTCGTCTGGGCAAGGTTCTGAAGATCCGATCCTGCAATGGGTAACCTTCCGTTTGGACAATGAGTCCTACGGCATCAATGTGATGCAGGTGCAAGAAGTGTTGCGCTACACCGAAATCGCACCGGTGCCAGGCGCGCCGAGTTATGTGCTGGGCATCATCAACCTGCGCGGCAACGTGGTGACGGTGATCGACACCCGCCAGCGTTTCGGCCTGATGCCTTCGGATGTCACTGACAATACGCGCATCGTCATCATCGAGGCCGACAAGCAAGTGGTGGGCATCCTCGTCGACAGCGTCGCTGAGGTGGTGTACCTGCGTCAGTCGGAAATCGAGACGGCGCCGAACGTGGGTAACGAGGAGTCGGCCAAGTTCATCCAAGGTGTGTGCAACAAGAATGGCGAACTGCTGATTCTGGTTGAGCTGGACAAGATGATGACCGAAGAAGAGTGGTCCGAGCTGGAGAACATCTGAGTTGATCTTCGAGGTAGCGGTGATCTTCCTGGCGCTGCTGTGGGCCCTGAGCCTTTGGTTCTTCCTCAACTACAGCAAACGCCAGCGTGAGCTGGCAGCGCAGCAGGCCGTGGGCGACGCGCTGCGTGACCAGCGCATTAAGGACCTGGCCAAACGCCTGGACGACTACCAGAACGGTACTGTGCGGATGGGGGAGGCCATCCATGAACTGCGTGCGACCGTGGCGCCACTGCCGGAAAAACTACAGCAGCTGGAGCAGCGCGATCCCAGCAGCGCCACCTTTACCCAAGCCGCAAGGTTGGTGGGTATGGGCGCCAGCGTGGCAGAGCTCACCGAAACGTGCGGTTTGACCCAAGCTGAGGCTGAGCTGATGAGCAAATTGCATCGTGCCGATTGAGGTTGTACAAGGCGGCGTCATGCCGCCTTGTCATTGCTCGCCGAGAGCGTCACGGCCTCAAGGCTTGGCCCACGAGTGGTTGCTGCCGATTTTGGCGATACCGTTGAGTGGCAAGTAGCGCTCCATGGCCGCTTTGTAGGCGGCGCGGTCGATGAATTGCTCAGCATTGATCGTCGATAGCGAGTCGAGGTTGGTGATTTGCCTGATCGTCTTGAGGTCAGGCAGCAGGCGGTCGGTCATGTCGGTGAGTAAAGTTGGCCCGGTCAGCCTGCTGAGGGTATTGGCGTAGCGTGCGAAACCCACCGGGTCGAGCATGGGGTCCGGCTTGCTGTAGTAGAAGTCAGGGTTGGCCTGGAACCGCGCATGCATTTCTTCGCTGATCGCCAGCAATGTCGGGTTATTGGCATGGCTGCCGATCAGGCTAGTGTTGTAGATACAGTGGATGTTCATCCGCTCGTTGGCGATCGGAGGGTAGAGCAACAGCCCATCGGGTGTGGTTCGCAGGGAGGTGGCGTCTAGGGCCTTGGCCGGTGGCCCATAGTTACGGCCGTTGATGGTCACTGCATGCTCACCCTCGGCCAGCAGCCGGTCGTCGATGTCCATGTACAGGCCCCCCTCATGGTTGAGCAAAGGGAAACGCAACACGTCCGCTGCGCTGGAGAAGTTGCGCCCGATGCCTCCATTGCCATCGATCGCGGCCCGATACTGAGGGTAGTTCGCACTTTCCCTGAACTGGGCATAGAACGGCTGCTCTTCCAGCGTCAGCACCCTGACATTGGGGGCGTGCTGGGCCAGGCGTTGCAGGTTGCGCGCATAAGCAACGGGCGACTCATTGGAGAGGTACAGGCGCAGGCTGAAACGTGAACCGGCCACCGTCTGGCTATTTTTGGCGAGGTTGGCGAGCAGATTGTCGGGTATCGCTCGGTCGCCTACCCAGATGCTGAGGATCTGCTCAGGGATTGTGCTGCTCGCTTGCAGCGGGAATTCTGGCACCGTTACCGGCAGTGGCAGATCCACACCCAGGGCGCGCAGGCTGGCCGTGCGCATTTGATCGGTTACCGCCCTGTCTTCGGGGACTCGCACCAGGTTTCTGCTGCCCACTTGGCCACGATACAGTGTCGGGTTCACCGCATTGCGGTCGCCGCGCTGTAGGAACGCATCGGCCTGGACGTCATAAAGCATATCTGCCGTATAACCTGCGATCACTCCAGTCAGGGTGTCGGGTTCGCCGTTGAATCGCGTGAGGCGGATGATCGCGTCACGAGTGGCTGGGTCAGCACCTTCGAGCGGCGCGACGGGGTCTGGGAGGTGGAAATATTCCAGGGCCTGGTCGGCGGGCAAGACGGGTGGGTCCATCGGACTCAAGGGATAGCCCAATTGGCCATTGACCTCGCGCGGGGCAAGAAACCCCTCGGACTTGAACCGATACAGCGCCGGAGCCTTGGCCGCCCCGGCGATCAACAGCGGCAGGGCGTTGAGTACCCCGAACGAGGCTTCGCCGGCCCCAGCCGCCTGCTGGTCGATCCCCTTGGCATTGATGGCCGCATCCAGCCCTAGGCCGAACTGAGCGATGCCGCCCACAGCGAACAGCGGCGCCAGCTCCGGCAGCACGATCGCCAACGGCCCAAGCAGGCTGAGGGCCGAGTTGAAGTAACCGCGCCAACGCCCTTTGCTGACCTCGCTGTCATCGGTGATCAGGGTGTCGGCATCCTGATAGCTGCGCGCGCGCTGGCGGTCAGTCAGGGCCTGGAACAGATCGCCGGTGATGGCCGGGCTGTACTTGTCGGCTCGGTAGTTGACATAGGTGCGGGGCGACCAGACGCCGTTGGTAGTGAAACCAGGGCGGTTGGGGGACAGCCGGTAAACGGCCGGGTAAACGGCAAGGCCTTCCAGTGCCGTGTGCAGGCCGCTGAAGTCCAGGCCGTCAGGCCTGTCGGCGAGGGCAAAGTGCTCGGCCAGGGCGGCACGTTTGACGGGGTCTTTGCATTGCTCGGCCACCCAGTCCTTAAGGCCAGCAGGGCCGGCGACAGTGTGAAAGGGCGAGTCATTGCCTGGCACATACAGCAGAGCGTTGAGCATCTTCTTGTCGTACATGAACACCAAGTCGGTTGCACTGTAGCCATAGACGTTCAGCACGCGCATACCGAAATTGGCAGACCTGGGGAGTAGGCCTGCGGCCTGCCAGGCTAGCTGACGCCCGGGGTCGTCCAGGCTGCCTTCGCTTACCTGCTTGTTGCAGGCGGCGATGAAGGCCATTTTGGCCAAGGTCTGGTGGCTGTGGCGCGCCTCGGTCCAGTAGCGATCGAGCATGCTTTTATAGGCGCTGTGAAAGTCCATGTTCCAGATGAACCGCTGCAGATCCTCGGCCGGAAGGCCCAGCAGGGTTTGTGGGCCATATACCTGTGGCACGGTGCGCCGGAAGACACCATTGAACACTTGGTAATTGGCACCGGCGGCGTTCCATGCCGGCGGGCGCAAGGCATCGACCACAGTGATAAGCCCTGGCAGATGGCCGGCCCACGGTTCGCCAAACAGACCACCGATCAGGTTGTTGTTCGACTCGCCCTGCCAATTGGAGAGCATCGCTTGGGTGAGCGTGCTTTTGGCCGTGATCACACCGTCGATATGTACTCGATCGGCGCTGGGCTGGTAGTGAAAGGTGACCACGTCGGTTTGATCGGGGTCAAGCGCTACGCCGCGGTTGCTTGCCCACTGTTTGAGCGCGTCGTGGGCAGCGCGGTCAGGCCGTGGGAAGAGGCTCAGGTGCTGGCGAGCGAACTGGATGCCAGCGTCATTGATGAAGGCGTTGGTCATGGCTGTGGCCTTTGCTTGCGTCAGGAGCCGCAAAGGTGCCTAGCTCGGCCTTGCACGGGGTACTAAACATGTACCGGCTGCACTCAGCGTGGATGCGGCAAACCGTTCAAGGCCGGGGTGATGTCGCGCTCTTCGGGAGGGCAGTCGACGAAGTCCACCGGGACCCTGCCGCGTAGTTGCCAGGCGAAAGCAATGATCTCGGCGATGGTCAGGTACAGTGCTTCAGGAATCTGCTCACCCAGTTCCAGGCGTGCCAAAAGGCGCACCAGGTCCGCATTCTCGTAGATCGGCACTTCGTGTTCGCGGGCCAGTGCCAGAATGGCTTCGGCCAGTTCGTCGTCGCCTTTGGCGCTGAGGGTGGGTGCCTGTTGGCCATCGTAGCTAAGGGCAATGGCCTGGCGCGGTTGCTTGCTGCTCATGCGGTTTCGTCCACCCAACGTTGCTCCACCCGCGTGCGCGGGCCCTGTGGTGGGATGCCGGTATGGCACGCCAGCTCGCCAACGTCCAGGCCGCGTGCCAGCAGGCGGGCGCGTAGGTCGCCAAGCTGGTGGTCGATCAGTTGGGCAGTTTGCTCACGCTCGGCCCAAAGCTGGCCTGATAACCGGCCCTGACTCAGTTGTGCCTGCACCTGTAACGGCCCCAGCGGCGCCAGGTCGAATGCCAGGTCGATGCGCCAGAGTGCTTGCAACGGATCATTCTGCTCGCGTTGCTGGCGCTCGGCTTGTTGATCCGAGGTTTCTTCGCGCTGCAGCTTTACCTGCAAGGGCACGAACTCCTGGCCGTGGCGGATGGGCACTTCGGTTTGCCATGTGCTTTGCAAGTTGCCGTTATCCAGTGTGCCCGATTGCTGCAGGCTGCTCAGGGCGTGGCTTTGCAGGCGCGAGATGGCAGCGGCGGCCAAGCGCAGCAGTTGTTGCAAGTCGCCTTCGTCCTCCATTGCCTGCAACAGCCGCGACGGTAGCGGAAAGGCGCCGGGCGGTGTTCTGGGGCTTACTCTATCGAGCATGCCCAACGCGCTGCGGGCCATGGCTGGCAGGGCCTGGGCCAGCGGGCTTGCTGCTGTCAGCGGGGTGCCCGGTGCATTGACCGAAGCCTGCGCCACCAGCCGCAACAACTGGGCTTTAAGGTCAGTGGCGACGTTGGCACCCAGGCCGCCGAGCAGCTTGGCTTCGAGGAAGGCACCGCTGTTGTTCAGGGCCTGGGCCAGCGTTTTGCCGTCAGCCAGCTGGCGGGCATCTGGCAGGCTGGCCAACAGGCTGCTGGCAGTGCTGCGCAGCCCACCATCGCTGCCCTGGCTGTCGGCAATTTGCTGCAGGGCAGCGAGCAGGCCGGGCAGGGAGGCCTGGCGGCCTTGTTGCGCCGGCAACTGCTGGGCGATGCTCAATTGATCCTGGCGACCGCTGAGCGGCACGAAGCGCAGCGACTGGTCGCCCTGCACCAAAGCGCTGAGCAGACTGCCGATCGGCAAGGGTCGCGGGCTGTCGATGGTGAGGGTGGCGCCAGCCTGGGCGGTGTTGAGCAAGCTGACCAACGAACGAAAGCTGGCCGCTTCGCCAACTGCCTGGGGCAATGCTTGGTTGGTCAGCACCTTGCCCTGCAGCAACGTGCCAATCGGCACCTTGCTGGTATCGAGCTGGGTGAGGGTGGCGACGTTGCTGGCATTGGCCTGTTGCACCATGATCGCAAGGCGGTTGCTTTCAGGCTGGCTGACGGTGAATTGGCTGCCTTGTGCGAGGGGCTGGCTGGCAGTGGCCTGCAGTTGGGTCTGGCTGCCGTTGGCCTGAATCACTTGCAACACCAACTGAAAGCTCGTGCCGCTCTGACGCATCGTTAGCACTTGGGCCTGAGCCGTCTCGCCCGGCTTGAGCAGATCAGGTTGCGCCTGGGTCAGCTTGAGCAGTTCACCGGTCAGTTGGGCCTTGATCGCTTGTGAATTGATGGCGGTTTGTGCGCCGAGACTATTGATTTCAGTCATGATTGTATACAACCTGTGGGGCCCGCCCTCTTGGCAGCGTGGCAGCACATGCAATAATGCCTGCCGCCTGTCACTGCCAGTATAACGGCAGCAACGTTGGCGACTTGAGACGCATATAGATAAGGCGATACCGTGACCCTTCACCTCCAAGCCGCGGGCCTGGCCTGCGAGCGCGACTGGCGCCTGCTGTTCGAGCACCTCGATTTCGAGCTGCGCCCCGGCGACATGCTGCAGATCAGCGGCCCCAACGGCAGTGGCAAAACCAGCCTGCTGCGCCTGTTGGCGGGCCTGATGCAGCCCACTGCCGGGCAGATCCTGCTGGCAGGTCGGCCTCTGGGCGAGCAGCGCCATGCCTTGGCTAGCATTCTGCTGTGGATTGGCCACGCCGCCGGCATCAAGGACCTGCTCACCGCCGAGGAAAACCTTACCTGGCTTTGCGCACTGCATCAGCCCGCTGCCCGCGATGCCATCTGGGGGGCATTGCAAGCGGTAGGCCTGCGCGGTTTCGAAGACGTTGCCTGCCATACCCTGTCTGCCGGCCAGCAGCGGCGTGTGGCGTTGGCCCGGCTGTACCTGCCCGGCCCGCCACTGTGGATTCTCGACGAACCTTTCACCGCCCTCGACAAGCAGGGCGTGGCCCAACTGGAAGCACACCTTGCGGCGCATTGTGAACAGGGCGGTACGGTGGTGCTGACCACGCACCACACCCTGGAGCGCAAGCCTTGCGGTTACCGCGAATTGAACCTGGGGCAGTGGGCGGCATGAGCGTATTCATCCTATTGCTGCGCCGTGAAGCACGCCTGCTGTTCCGTCGCCCTGCGGAGCTTGCCAACCCGTTGGTATTCTTTGCCATCGTGGTCGCGTTGTTTCCTTTGGCGGTAGGCCCGGAAAGCCAGTTGTTGCAAACCTTATCGCCAGGGCTGGTGTGGGTCGCGGCCTTGCTGGCCGTGCTGCTGTCCCTCGATGGCCTGTTTCGCAGCGATTTCGAAGACGGGTCGCTTGAGCAGTGGGTGCTGTCACCCCACCCGCTGGCCATGTTGGTGCTGGCCAAGGTGCTGGCGCACTGGATCTTTTCCGGCTTGGCGCTGGTATTGTTGGCGCCATTGCTGGCCTTGATGCTGGGTTTGCCCAGCCATTGCCTGCCGGTGCTGCTCGGCTCGCTGCTGCTGGGTACGCCGGTGCTGAGCTTGCTGGGTGCGGTGGGCGCTGCGCTGACGGTTGGCCTCAAGCGCGGTGGTTTGTTACTGGCATTGCTGATTCTGCCGTTGTATATCCCAGTATTGATCCTGGGCAGTGGTGCCTTGCAGGCTGCGTTGCAGAATATGCCGGCCACCGGCCAGCTGCTCTGGCTGGCCAGTCTGGCCGCCCTTGCCGTCACTCTGGCCCCCTTTGCGATCGCCGCCGGCCTAAAGATCAGCGTTGGCGAATAACGAGTCCCGGGCTACCAAGCCCGGCCAATACCGGATGCACCTGATGAAAATAAGCTGGACGTGGTTCCACAAACTGGGTTCGCCTAAATGGTTCTATGCCATCAGCGGCCGCATGCTGCCCTGGTTGGCCATTTCGGCTGCCCTGTTGCTGGTAACAGGCGTGGTCTGGGGCCTGGCCTTCGCCCCTGAGGACTACCAGCAGGGCAACAGCTTCCGCATCATCTATATCCACGTGCCGGCGGCGATGCTGGCGCAGTCCTGCTATGTGTTGCTGGCCGTGGCTGGTGCGGTTGGGCTGGTGTGGAAGATGAAACTGGCCGATGTCGCCCTGCAGTGCGCAGCGCCCATTGGCGCCTGGATGACGGCCGTGGCGCTGGTGACCGGGGCCATCTGGGGTAAACCGACCTGGGGCAGCTGGTGGGTATGGGACGCCAGGCTGACTTCGATGCTGATTCTGCTGTTCCTGTACTTCGGCATCATCGCCCTGGGCCAGGCCATCAGCAACCGCGACAGCGCCGCCAAGGCCTGCGCGGTGCTGGCCATCGTCGGGGTGATCAATATTCCGATCATCAAGTATTCGGTGCAGTGGTGGAACACGTTGCATCAAGGTGCGACCTTCACCCTCACGGAAAAACCTGCAATGCCCGCCGAGATGTGGCTGCCGCTGCTGTGCACGGCACTGGGCTTCTACTGCTTTTTTGGCGCCGTACTGCTGCTGCGTATGCGCCTGGAAGTGCTCAAGCGCGAAGCCCGTACCAGTTGGGTCAAGGATGAGGTGTTGAACAGCCTCAAGCGCAGGGCCGTACGATGAGTTTCGCAAGCTTGGGCGACTTTCTCGCCATGGGCCATCATGGCCTGTATGTCTGGTCGGCTTATGGCATTTGCCTGGCGGTACTGGCGGTCAATGTCGCCGCCCCGCTGTTGGCCCGGCGCCGCTACCTGCAAGAAGAGGCGCGCCGTTTGCGCCGGGAGAACAACCAGTGAATCCGCAGCGCAAGAAACGTCTGTTCCTGATCCTCGGCCTGCTGGTCGGGGTTGCGGTCGCCGTGGGCTTTGCCCTGAGCGCCTTGCAGCAGAATATCAACCTGTTCTACACCCCGACCCAGATCGCCAACGGCCAAGCGCCGCTGGACACACGCATCCGTGCAGGCGGTATGGTCGAAAAGGGCTCTGTGCAGCGCTCCCAGGATTCGCTGGACGTGCGTTTCGTGGTCACCGATTTCAACAAATCGGTGCCGATTACCTACCGCGGTATTCTGCCGGACCTGTTCCGTGAGGGGCAGGGTATCGTTGCCCTTGGCAAGCTCAATAGCGAGGGTGTGGTAGTGGCCGACGAGGTGTTGGCCAAGCACGACGAGAAGTACATGCCACCTGAAGTCACCAAGGCCCTGAAAGAAAGCGGCCAGGCGGCCAGCGGCGCGGAGGCCAGGCCATGAATGCGGCATTGGTGATTCCTGAACTCGGTCAGCTGGCGATGATCCTGGCGATCTGTTTCGCCGCCGTGCAGGCCACGGTGCCACTGCTCGGCGCCTGGCGCGGCGACAGCCTGTGCATGGGGCTGGCGCGGCCCGCAGCCTGGGGCCAGTTCACCTTCCTGGCATTGGCCTTCGCCTGCCTGACCCACGCCTTCATGACCGATAACTTTTCGGTTGCCTACGTTGCCAGCAACTCCAACAGTGCTTTGCCTTGGTACTACAAATTCAGTGCAGTGTGGGGCGCCCATGAGGGCTCGCTGCTGTTGTGGGCGTTGATTCTCGGTGGCTGGACCTTCGCCGTGTCGATCTTCTCGCGCCAGTTGCCGCAGGTGATGCTGGCCCGGGTGCTGGCGGTCATGGGTATGATCAGCGTCGGCTTCCTGAGCTTTCTGATCATCACGTCCAACCCGTTCCAGCGCCTGTTGCCGCAAGTGCCGGCCGACGGTCGTGACCTCAACCCGCTGTTGCAGGACTTTGGCCTGATCGTCCACCCGCCGATGCTGTACATGGGCTACGTGGGCTTTTCGGTGGCCTTCGCCTTCGCCATTGCCGCGCTGCTTGGTGGGCGCCTGGATGCAGCCTGGGCCCGCTGGTCGCGGCCTTGGACCATCGTGGCCTGGGCTTTTCTGGGGGTCGGCATCACCCTGGGGTCGTGGTGGGCTTACTATGAGCTGGGCTGGGGTGGCTGGTGGTTCTGGGACCCGGTGGAGAACGCCTCGTTCATGCCGTGGCTGGTGGGCACTGCACTGATTCACTCGCTGGCGGTGACCGAAAAGCGCGGGGTGTTCAAAAGCTGGACGGTACTGCTGGCGATCGCCGCCTTCTCCCTGAGCCTGCTTGGGACCTTCCTGGTTCGCTCCGGCGTGCTGACTTCGGTGCATGCTTTCGCTGCCGATCCTGCGCGTGGGGTGTTCATCCTGATCTTCCTGCTGGTGGTGGTCGGCGGCTCGCTGACGCTCTTCGCTTTGCGTGCCCCGGTGGTCAAGAGCCAGGTGGGCTTTGGCCTATGGTCCCGTGAAACACTGTTGCTGGCTAACAACCTGGTGTTGGTGGTGGCGGCCTCGATGATTCTGCTTGGCACCCTCTACCCATTGGTGCTCGATGCTCTGACCGGGGCCAAGCTCTCGGTTGGCCCGCCGTATTTCAATGCCTTGTTCCTGCCATTGATGGCGCTGCTGATGCTGGTGCTGAGCCTGGGTGTGGTGGTGCGCTGGAAAGACACACCTGGTCGATGGCTGGCCAGTATGATGACCCCGGTCCTGCTGGGCAGTGCGGTGCTGGCGCCACTTGCAGGCCTGCTGGTGGACGACTTCGACTGGCCGGTGTTGAGCGCATTCGCCCTGGCGGCCTGGGTGGTGCTCGGTGGCCTGCGCGACATTCTCGACAAGACCCGCCATAAAGGCTTGGCCAAGGGTGTGGGTGGCCTTACGCGCAGCTACTGGGGCATGCAGCTGGCGCACCTGGGGCTGGCGGTATGTGCCCTGGGCGTGGTGCTATCGAGCAACAACAGCGCCGAACGCGATTTGCGCATGGCGCCGGGGGAGAGCGTAGAACTTGGCGGCTATCACTTCCTGTTCGAAGGCGCCAAACACTTCGAGGGGCCGAACTTTATTTCCGACAAGGGCAGCATCGTCGTCACCCGCCAAGGCCGCGAGGTGACCACCCTGCATCCGGAGAAACGCCTGTACACCGTTCAGCAGTCGATGATGACCGAGGCTGGCATCGACGCCGGCTTCACCCGCGACCTTTACGTGGCGCTGGGTGAACCGTTGGAAAATGGCGCCTGGGCTGTGCGCGTGCATATTAAACCTTACGTCCGTTGGATCTGGCTGGGCGGTCTGCTGACCGGCCTGGGTGGGTTGCTGGCGGCCTGCGACCGGCGCTATCGCGTCAAGGTCAAGACCCGGGTGCGTGAGGCCCTGGGCGTGTCTGGAGCTGCTGCATGAAGCGTTGGATCATGGTGGTGCCACTGGCGGTATTCCTGCTGATGGCGGTTTTTCTCTACAAAGGGCTGTTCCTCAAGCCCGACGAGCTGCCATCGGCGATGATCGGCAAGCCGTTCCCGGCCTTCGCCCTGGCCAACACCCAAGGCGACCGCAACCTGACCGAGGCTGACCTTAAGGGGCGGCCGGCTCTGGTCAACGTCTGGGCCACCTGGTGCCCGTCGTGCAAGGTCGAACACCCGTACCTGAATCAGCTGGCCCAGCAGGGCGTGGTGATCCACGGTATCAACTACAAGGATGACAACGCCGCCGCGCAGAAGTGGCTGGCCGAGTTCCATAACCCCTACCAGCTGGACATTCGTGACGAGCAGGGCAGCCTGGGGCTGGATCTGGGCGTTTATGGCGCACCTGAAACTTTCCTCATCGACGCCAAGGGCATCATCCGTTACAAACACGTCGGTATCGTCGATGCCACTGTGTGGCGCGAGCAACTGGCGCCGCTCTATCAGGGCTTGATCGATGAGGCCAAGCCATGAAGCGCTGGCTGGTAGCTGCCGCGCTGGGCTTGAGCGTGACCTGCGTGGCCAAGGCAGCCATCGACACCTACCAGTTCCGAGATGACGCCGAGCGCGCGCGTTATCAGCAGCTGACCAAGGAACTGCGCTGCCCCAAGTGCCAGAACCAGGACATCGCCGACTCCAACGCACCGATCGCTGCCGACCTGCGCCGTGAAATCTTCCGCATGCTCGGCGAGGGCAAGAGCAACCGTCAAATCGTCGACTTCATGGTCGATCGCTATGGCGACTTCGTGCGCTACAAGCCGGCGCTCAGTGGCCGCACCTGGCTGCTGTGGTTCGGCCCTGGCATTTTGCTGGTCGGTGGTTTCGTTGTGCTGGCGGTCATTGTCCGCCGGCGCCGCGGCGCTGCAGCACAGGGAGCTGCGCAACTGTCCGTCGAAGAACGCGAACGTCTCGCCAAACTGCTGGAAAAAGAACAGACCCATGACTGAATTCTGGCTTAGCGCGGGCCTGATGCTGCTCGCCGCCCTCGGCTTTTTGCTGATCCCGACCCTGCGTGGCCGCCGCCAGCAGCAGGAAGAAGACCGCACCGCCCTGAACGTGGCCCTTTACCAAGAGCGCATCGCCGAATTGTCTGCCCAGCAGGCTGCTGGCGTGTTGGACCAACGGCAACTGGCCATGGGGCGTGACGAAGCGGCTCGTGAGTTGCTGGCCGATACCGAAGGTGCCGAACCTGCGCGTCAGAGGCAATTGGGCAAGGCGCTGCCTCTGCTTGCCGCAATGCTGGTGCCAGCCCTGGCGCTGGGGCTTTACCTGCACTTCGGTGCATCAGACAAGGTCGAGTTGACCCAGGAATTCGCCGCTGCGCCAAAAACCATGGAGGAGATGACCTCCCGGCTTGAACGTGCCGTACAAGCGCAGCCGGACTCGGCCGAGGGTTTGTACTTCCTGGGGCGGGCCTACATGGCGCAGCAGCGTCCGGCAGATGCGGCACGTGCCTACGAGCGCGCGGTGGCCTTGGCCGGTCGCCAGCCTGAACTGCTCGGCCAGTGGGCACAGGCGCTGTACTTCGCGGCGGACAAAAAGTGGAGCCCAGAGGTCCAGGCACTGACGGACGAGGCACTCAAGGCCGACCCCAACGAAGTCACCAGCCTTGGCCTACGGGGCATCGCGGCGTTTGAAGGTGAGCGCTATCAAGAAGCCATCGACTATTGGAACCGTCTGCTGACGCAACTGCCTGAAGGCGATGCGTCGCGCGCAGCGCTGCAAGGCGGTATCGACCGCGCCGCAGAGCGTCTTGGCCAGCCTCAGACCCAGGCTATTGCGCCGGTTCAGCTCAACGTCCGGGTGGAACTGGCGGCTGCGCTCAAGGACAAGGTCAAACCTGACGACACCGTGTTCATCTTCGCCCGCGCCAGTAATGGCCCGCCGATGCCCCTGGCGGCCAAGCGGGTGACCGTGGCGCAATTGCCTCTTGAGGTGGAACTGACCGATGCGGACGCGATGCTGGCGCAGATGAAACTGTCGCAGTTCGCCGAAGTCCAACTTGTTGCACGTGTTTCCCGGGCTGGGCAGCCGACCCGCGGGGAGTGGATAGGCCAAAGCCCGCCGTTGGCCAACACCACTCAGGGCACCCAGCACCTGACCATCGACAGCCCTGACCACTAAGAGAACAATGCCATGCATAGCGCCGTCCGCCTGACCCTGATGACCCTGGCCCTGGGTTTGTCCGCGTGTACCGTGCATCAACCGAACCAGGAGCCGTCGCCGCCGATCGAAACCGTGCCGCCGCGTCAGGGCCCGGTGGTCAAACCGCTGCCTGGTGGCCAGCCATCGACCCAGCCGAGCAAGCCTAGCGCTCCAGCCAAGCCGATACCGCGCACCTCCGCCAGCTTCGCGCCACCGCCTGGTGGGGCTAGCCACTGGGATCCGAAGCTTGGGGTATATGTATTGGACAACAAGACCAACGTGTTCTACCGCCAGCGCACCTACTACCGTTATGACAATGGCTGGAGCTGGTCGCTCAAGCCAGATGGCCCATGGCAGGACACCGACAGCAGCGGCGTGCCAGGGGGCCTGGGGCGCGCATTCAGCCAATAGCTGTCCTAGGGCGCATCCCTGCGGTGAGCACAGCGAGGGATGCGCCGCTGCCAGGCTCTACCAATACAGTACAGTTGATCGCTATTTAATCGATTGACTGTACCGCTCACCTTCCCCGCATAATGCCTCTCCCTTACCTGAGGAGTCGGCATGAACAAGACCGTCTTGGTGCTGGTAGAAACGGTAGATGATTATCTGCCGCTGCTTGAACAGGCAGGTTATCGGCTGATTCGAGCACCCACCGCGCAACTGCGAGCCGACGCCATCGAGCAACGTGGCGCCGAGATCGACGCCGTACTCACCCGCGGCCCGTTGGGCCTGAGCGCCACCGAGATTGCCGCACTGCCCAAGCTGCAAATCATCTGTGTGATTGGTGCAGGTTACGAGCAAGTCGATTTGGCTGCCGCTGCTGCGCGTAGCATCACCGTCACCAATGGGGCAGGCGCCAACGCTACAGCCGTTGCCGATCACGCCATGGCCATGTTGCTGGCGCTGCTGCGCGACATCCCCCGCGCCGACGCCAGCACTCGCCAGGGTGAGTGGCGTCGCGTGATCAGCCCTTCGGTCAGCGGCAAGCGCCTGGGCGTGCTCGGCCTTGGTGCGGTTGGCCTGTCGATTGCCAAGCGCGCCAGCCAGGGCTTCGACATGCCTATCAGCTACCATAGCCGCACCCACCGCGCGGACGTTCCCTACACCTGGTACGCCACCGCGCAGCAGTTGGCTGAAGCGGTCGACATTCTGGTGGTTGCCACCCCCGGTGGTGCCGCCACTCGCCATCTGGTCGATGCCCAGGTCATCGCAGCCTTGGGTGCCGAGGGCTACCTGGTCAATATCGCCCGCGCCAGTGTCGTCGATACCCAAGCCCTGGTAACTGCTTTGCAGCAAGGCCAGCTCGCTGGCGCTGCGCTGGACGTGTTCGATGAAGAACCCACAGTACTGCCGGCCCTCAAGGCATTGAGCAATACGCTGCTCACTCCCCATGTGGCGGGCCAGTCGCCGGAGGCTGCACGTGACACGGTGAGCCTGGTACTACGTAATCTGCAGGCTTTTTTTGCCGGTGAGCCAGTGCTCACGCCGGTCCATGCATAGGTCTGTTCATGACATACGCCGGCCCTGCCGGATCACAAGGAGCGTTTGATGCAACTCGAAATCTTCCAGGTCGATGCCTTCAGCACCGAGCCCTTTGGTGGCAACCCGGCAGCGGTCGTGCCGTTACAGAGCTGGCTGCCAGACGCTGTGCTGCAGCGTATCGCCGAAGAGAACAATCTTTCCGAAACGGCTTATTTCGTGCCCAACGGCCAGTCTTACGACTTGCGCTGGTTCACCCCGGCCGTCGAAGTCGACCTGTGCGGCCACGCAACCCTGGCGTCTGCCTATGTGCTGTTCGAACAGCTCGGGGAGCAAGCCCAGGTGCTGCGCTTTAATACCCGAAGTGGCGAGCTTCGGGTCAGCCGTGGGGCTGATGGCCTGCTGGCCATGGACTTCCCGGCCAAGCAACCGCAAGCGCTGGATGCTCCGGCCGGTTTGCTCCAAGCGCTTGGCCTGAGCCAGGCGGCAGCGGTATATCGCTCTGACGATTATGTGGTAGTGGTTGATGACGCTGCGTTGCTCGACCCACTCAAACCTGATTTTGCCGCACTGTCGGCCTTCGACGTGCGCGGTATCGCGGTCACTGCAGCCGGACGGGGGTTCGACTTCGTTACCCGTTGGTTTGGCCCGAGGGTGGGGGTCAATGAAGACCCGGTCACAGGTTCGGCGCACACTTCCCTGGCGCCACTGTGGGCCGAGCGCCTGGGCAAGACGGCGCTGACGTGCGAGCAGGGCGGGGCGCGCAAGGGGCAGTTGCACTGTGAAGTGCCTGGTAATGGGCGGGTCATCATCAGCGGGCGTGCGGCGCTGTACCTGCGCGGTAGTATCTTCATCTGATCACTTGCCAAATTTGTACATTCCTGAGAAAAGGGCGGCTTTGTCTTTAACGATGGAGCCTGCCCATGAGCAGCGAACTGCAGATCACCGACCTGATCGAAGGCCAAGGTAAAGCCGCTGTCAAAGGTGCCCTGATCACCACCCAGTACACCGGCTGGCTGGCCGACGGCAGCGAGTTCGATTCGTCCTGGTCGCGGGGCAAGCCTTTTCAATGCGTCATCGGCACTGGCCGAGTCATCAAAGGTTGGGACCAGGGGCTGATGGGTATGCGCGTGGGCGGCACACGCAGGCTGCAAGTGCCGGCTCACCTGGGGTATGGCGAGCGCAGCATGGGCTCGATCCCACCGAATTCGGACCTGACTTTCGAAATCCAGTTGCTCGAGGTGCTGACCCGGGATGAATGACCCTAGTGGCACCAAGGGTGACACATTCTTGCAACACACCGGCGCTAAGGTCACCCATGCCTAGGGAACGGCATGCACGTCCAGGGAGGAACCAAACGGGATCGGGGCACTCTTAGTCCTGCTCGTTGCCATGGATGGCAATCACTGCACCGATGCCCCTGGCACATCCCGTAGGGCAATGTGGCGAGTGACCCGCTACTTTTTGCCACAAGAGCCCGCCTACATGCAGTTGCCCGCTTTCTTTCGACGTCGTCGCCATTTACTGGCCAGCTTGGCCTTGGTCGCCACAGCCGTCCCTGTGGCCTTGGTAGTGTTGGAAAGCCGTTCTCAACCGGTCGACGGTACCCAGACCTTGGTGTTTCTGCGCCATGCCGAAAAGCCCGGGGAAGGCCTGGGGCAACTGAATTGCCAGGGCCTGAATCGTGCGATCGACCTGGCCACCTTGCTGCCACAGCGTTTCGGTAAGGCGGATTACGTGTTTGCGGCCAATCCGACTCGGCATGTAGAGGAGGGCAGCGAGGATCAGAGTTACAGCTATATCCGCCCGCTGATGACCATCACCCCAAGCGCCATCCGCCTGGGGTTGCCGGTCAATATCGACTTTGCGGCCAACGACACCGACGAGCTTGCCGCTGAGCTGGTCAGCGAGAAATACCGCAATGCCACAGTCTATACCGCCTGGTCCCATGGTTACCTGCCAGCATTGATCAATGCCGTGGCTGGCAAGGCGTTGGGCGATCAGCGGGTAATCACCGAGGACTGGGACGGCGACGATTTCGATACGCTGTATGTGCTGACCCTGACTTGGCATGACGGTAAAGCCAGCTTACTGAGCCGCAATGTCCGCCAGGGCCTGAACGGTGGGGAGCACCACTGCCCGACCTGATCCGAGCAAGCCGGGCAGTGGTTGGCGTTATTTGGCTGCCTTGCACGCCGGCAAGGGCTGGGGCGGCGCTTAACGCCCGAACTTCATCGGCCAGCCCAACACCTTCTTCGGCCGTGGTGTAGCGAAGGTGCGCACCTTGGACGTACTCAGCCCCATCCGCACCAACGACTCGGCAATGGTCACCGCGGCGCTCACTCCATCGATCACCGGCACTCCAGTGCGCTGGCGGATCAGTTCGTCCAGCCCGGCCATGCCACCACAGCCCAGGCAGATTACCTCGGCCTTGTCTTCACGCACGGCGCGTTCGGCTTGCTCGACAATAGCCTCGACAGCGCGCTCAGGGTGCTCCTCCAATTCCAGTACCGCCAAGCCACTGGCCCTGACCGAGGCGCAGCGGTCGTACAGGCCGGAGAGCTTCAGTCGGTCCTCGATCAGCGGTACGGTGCGGTCCAGGGTGGTGACCACCGAATAGGCGTGGCCCAGGTACATCGCCGTGCTGGCGGCGGCATCGGTGATGTCCACCACCGGCACCTCGAGCAACTCCTGCAACCCTTCGCGGCCATGCTCGCCGTACCCGGCCTGGATCACCGCATCATAAGGGCCTTCATAAGCCAGTACACGGTCCATCACGGCGATGGCGGCCAGGTAGCTTTCGAAATTACCCTCTACCGATTCGGCCCCGAACCAGGGTGTCAGGCCGATGATCTCAGTGCCTGGCGCGGCCACGCTACGCGCTTGCTCGGCAATGGCCTGGGTGATGGTTTCGGTAGTGTTCACGTTCGCGATAAGAATACGCATGGGGCAGTCTTCCTTGATCAATGGCTGCTGTGGTCGACGGCGATGCACTCGCCGCTGACATCGTGGTACTGGCGGTTACGCGGGGCGATCAGCAGGTACACCGCAGCGGCGATGCCCGCACCGATCAGCCAGGAAAACGGCGCGATGACATGGAAGCTAGGCACCAGCGCGAGGATGATCGCCAACAGCGCCGCAGGCCCGAATGCGGCCAAGGCGCGCAGGTTGATGCCTCTGCTGTAGTGGTAGGCGCCTGCAGGGTGCTCGGTGTACAGCTCGGGTACGTTGATCCGGCCTTTGCGCAGCAACCAGTAGTCGGCCATGATCACCCCGTACAGCGGGCCAAGCAGTGCGCCCAGGCCCGACAGGAAGTACACGATCACCAGCGGGCTGTTGTAGAGATTCCACGGCAAGATCAGCACCGCAAGGGTTGCGCTGATCAGCCCGGCGCGGCGGAAGTTCAGATGACGCGGCGCCAGGTTGCTCAGCACGAAAGCCGGTGCCACGAAGTTGGCCATGATGTTCACCGCCACGGTAACGATCAGAAAAGCCAGGCAGCCGAGTACCAAAAATGCTGTGCTGGGGATGCTGGCGACGATCTGGGTAGGGCTGTCGATGATCTGGCCATTGATCTGGAACTGCGCGCCGCACAGCACCACGGTGATCACGGCGAACACCAGGATGTTCACTGGCAGGCCCCAGAAGTTGCCGACGCGAATGGTCTTAGAGCACGGCGAGGAACGGGCGAAGTCACAGAAATTCAGCACCAGGGTGCCGTAGATCGCCAGCCAGAGCGCGCCACCGGCGAAAATGTTGCGCCACATCTCATAGCCGGCCAAGGGCTCGGCAACCGACCAGGCGATACGTGCATCGGCCTTGAAGTACATGAATACCGCCAGGCTAGCGACGGTGAGCAGTATCACCGGGCCGGCGAAGGCTTCGTAGCGACGAACCATTTCCATGCCGTAGGCAAGGATCACCAATTGCACCAGCCAGATCGCCACGAAGCACACCCATCCCAGGCTGGACAGCCCAAGAATGCTGTCGTGGTCATAAGCGGCAATCTGGGGCCATACGGCAGTCAAGAGCACGCGCAGCACTACCGAGGCCAGGTAGGTCTGGATACCGAACCAGGCGATGGCGATCACCGCGCGGATCAGCGCCGGTAACTGCGCGCCGTGGATGCCAAAGGCAATGCGGCTGATAACTGGGAAGGGCACGCCGGTCTTCTGCCCCATGTACCCAGAAAGGTTCATGAAGAAGTACACCAGCGCTGCGCCGATTGCCAGCGACAGCAGAACTTGCCAGCCTCCAAGGCCCAGGGCAAACAAGCCCATGGCGAAGGAGTAGTTGGCAATGTTGTGCACATCATTGGTCCATAACGCGAAGATGCTGTAGCGGCCCCAGCGCCGGCCCTGCAGTCGCGTCGGCGCCAAGTCCCGGTTGTGCAGGCGTGGGCTGAGCGCCAAGGGCGGCGTCCCGTCGATATGGGTGGAGGATGGGCTAATGCTGGCAACGGAAAGTTCAGGGGCAAGATCGATGCTGGTACTCATTCCGGCAGGCTCCTGATGCACGTGGACTGCGATGAGCGGGCATGCGCACGGGCTCGCCATCTCGTCGGTGCAGCTTGGCATCACTGGGTTCTGGGCGCAGCTGCCGGTATCGAGCCGACGCTGCGGGTTATTGTGTATTTATGTTTTGTTGGTCTTGTATACAAAACACAAGCACACAAAAGCGAGTTCCATGCCAGTGTGGATACGGATTTGCGGAATCGAACTTGGCTACGAGTTCTATATGGAAGTTAAGTGGCTGTTATTGATGAAATATAAGTTGACCAATTAATCAGCTTTATTTTTCAGGAAGTAAGATTTTTTGATCGTTCGGTCAAAGTTAGGTGCCTGGAGTGTGTCACTTAACGGGGCATTGAACTGTAATCTTGCACACAAAAATGGCACTTATAGTGACATTTGTGTGTACAAAAAAAGATCAGTAAATCGATTTTATGCATACACTCAGTCCATTGGCGGCAGTCGTCGTTTGACTGGGGTTTTCTTGATGATCGCGGTGTTGGTGACCGCGAGCACATTGATTCGGTCGAGCAGAATGTCGAGTTGCTCCATCGAGCGCACGTGCAGACGAGCAATGAAGCAGTCCTCGCCCGTCACCTTGTCGCATTCAGTGAATTCAGGGATCGCGATGATTTGCCGCTCCACTTCCTGCAACTGGCCCGGCAATGGGCGAATGCGCACGATCGCTTGCAGCTGATAGCCGAAACTGCGCGGGTCGACATCCACCGTATAGCCGTGCAGGACCCCACGTTCCTCCAAGCGTCGCAAGCGCTCGCTGACACTGGGGGCGGAAAGGCCGCTGATCTGCGCCAGTGCTTTGAGCGAGCGGCGTGAGTCTTCCATCAGTGCGTTGATCAACAGCTGGTCGATTGTGTCAGTCATTCTTTTCTCGGCAGGTGGTTAGGTCGATGTGCCTTGATAGTAAAGGTGAAATCGCTAAAGCGCCTTGTTTATCCGCTGGATGGCCTGGGGTGGCCATGCGCATACTAATGTCCTCATCCAAAGGAGGTGCGAGATGGACAGTTCAGTGCGTCGGGGCTCGTTGGAGATGGTCGCAGCCATGCTCATTTCCGGCACCATCGGCTGGTTCGTGCTGGTGTCGGGGCAACCGGTGCTGGACGTGGTGTTCTGGCGCTGTGTATTCGGGGCAGGCACCTTGCTGCTGATCTGCGCGGCGCTCGGCTTTCTCAGGCCGGGTGTCGTAACGGGCAAGGCAGTGCTGCTGGCGATTGTCAGTGGCATGGCCATCGTCGGTAACTGGGTGCTGCTGTTCGCCTCCTATTCGAAAGCTTCTATCGCTATTGGTACGGCGGTTTACAACGTCCAGCCGTTCATGCTGGTTGGGCTGGCGGCTGTGTTCCTGGGCGAGAAAATCACTGCCGCCAAGCTGACTTGGTTGATCGTCGCTTTCTTGGGGATGCTGGCGATCATCGGTGCCCATGGTGCAGGGCAGGGCAGCGGTGAGGACTACCTGCAGGGTGTGGGCCTGGCGCTTGGCGCGGCGTTCTTGTATGCAGTTGCGGCCCTGATCATCAAACGCCTCAGCGGCACACCGCCACATCTGATCGCGCTCATTCAGGTCGCCACCGGCGTGCTGCTGCTGGCCCCCTGGGCCAGGGTGAGCGCTTTGCCGAGTGACCCAGCGGCGCTGGCAAGCCTGGTGACCCTGGGCATGGTTCATACCGGTGTCATGTATGTGCTGCTGTACAGCGCCATTCAGCGCCTGCCGACGGCGCTTACCGGTGCATTGTCGTTCATCTACCCGATTGCAGCGATTCTGGTCGACTGGCTGGCTTTCGGTCACAGGCTCACGCCGCTGCAATGGTCCGGGGTGGCCTTGATTCTGCTGGCGGCGGCAGGTATGCAGCAGGGCTGGTGGTTTCGTTCGGCGCAGGTGGCGGTCAGAGGGTAGAATGCCCGTTTTATTGCTTGCGACCTGCCATGACCTCGCCGATACAGACCCTCGAGAAACACCTGCTCACCGCCCTTGACCCTGCTCCGGCGCAAACCCGCCGCCTGTTCCACGGCCGTGGGCGGTGCTGGGAGGGTCTTGAGCAAGTCACTGTGGACTGGCTGCAAGGGGTGCTGTCGGTCGCCCTGTTTCGCGAGCCGCCCGCAGGGCAATTGCCAGCGCTCGAAGCCATGTTGCTCAGCCTGGCCGAGCGCCCGCAGTGGACGGGCCAGGCGATTCTGATTCAGCACCGGTACCTGCCCGACAGTCCAGGCCAGTGGCTGCTTGGTGAGCCCTGCCAGCAGCGCGAGGTGATCGAAGATGGTCTGAGTTACCTGCTCGATCTGGGCGTGCGGCAGAACAACGGCCTGTTCCTGGACATGCGCTATGGTCGGCGATGGGTGCGCGAGCAGGCAGCGGGCAAGCGTGTACTCAATCTGTTCGCCTATACCTGCGGCTTTTCGGTAGCGGCGATCGCAGGCGGCGCCGAGCAGGTTGTGAATCTGGACATGGCCAAGTCGGCACTGGCCAGAGGCAGGGACAACCACCGCCTTAACGGGCACGATGCCTCAAGGGTCGCCTACCTTGGGCACGAGTTATTCAAGTCTTGGGGCAAGGTGCGCAAGTACGGGCCCTACGACCTGATCATCATCGACCCGCCGACCTTCCAGCGTGGCAGTTTCGTGCTGACTCAGGACTACGCCAAGATCCTGCGGCGGCTGCCGGAGCTGCTCAACGAGGGTGGCACGGTGCTGGCTTGCGTCAACGATCCTGGGGTTGGACCGGCGTTTCTGATCGACGGGATGGCCGAGCACGCGCCTGAGCTGGGCTTTGTCGAGCGGCTCGAAAATCCGCCGGAATTTCCCGATGCCGACCCTGAAGGCGGACTCAAGGCGCTGGTGTTCCGCCAGCGGTAGAACCAGGCGCTGGGTGAAGGCTGCTTACTGGTCTAGCTGCTCCGGGCTCTGCGCGGCTGCAGCCGCTCCAACAGGTCACCTCATACAGGTGCAATCCTTTTGGGGGCTTTAGCCGCGAACAGGCTCGTAGCATTGTTTGCGATTACTGCTGGTTGGTGTAGATCTGGTCGAACACGCCACCATCGTTGAAGTGTGTCTTCTGCACGGTACGCCAGTCACCGAAGGTTTTTTCGACCGACAGGAAGTCGACTTTCGGGAAACGGTCGGTGTACTTGGCCAACACGGTCGCGTCGCGCGGGCGCAGGTAGTTCTGCGCGGCAATTTCCTGAGCGGCTGGCGACCACAGGTATTTCAGGTACTCTTCGGCCACAGCCTGAGTACCTTTCTTGGCTACTACCTTGTCGACCACGCTCACCGGCGGCTCGGCCTCGGCCGACACACTTGGATAGACCACTTCGAACTGGTCGCGGCCAAACTCGCGGGCAATCATTTCCGCTTCGTTTTCGAACGTCACCAGCACGTCACCGATCTGGTTGGTCATGAACGTAGTGGTGGCAGCACGGCCACCGGTGTCGAGCACTGGCGCCTGTTTGAACAATTTTCCGACGAATTCGCGAGCCTTGTTTTCGTCGCCACCTTGCTTGAGCACATAACCCCATGCCGAGAGGTAGGTGTAGCGCCCGTTACCCGAAGTCTTGGGGTTGGGCACGATCACTTGTACACCGTCCTTGAGCAAATCGGGCCAGTCTTTGAGCGCCTTGGGGTTACCCTTGCGCACGATGAACACGGTGGCCGAAGTGAACGGCGCGCTGTTGTTGGGCAGGCGGCTCACCCAGTTGTCCGGTATCAGTTTGCCGTTGTCGGCCAGGGCGTTGATATCGGTCGCCATGTTCATGGTGATGACGTCTGCCGGCAGGCCATCGATCACTGCCCGTGCCTGCTTGCTCGAGCCGCCGAAGGACATCTGCAGGTTGACCTTCTCGTTGTGTTCGGCTTCCCAGTGCTTCTGGAAGGCTGGGTTGTAGTCCTTATAGAAGTCGCGCATCACGTCGTAGGAAACGTTGAGCAAGGTAGGTGCAGCCTGGGCCAGGTTACCCATGGCCAGGCCTGCGGCGAGCAGTGAGGCGGTGACGAGTTTTTTCACGAAGCGTTCCTTGTCGTAAGGCAGCAGTTTGGCAATGTGCCAGCGACTATAGCGTTTCGGCGACGAGCGTTTAAAGACCCAATCGGTCTTTGCTTATGCGCTAGGTATTAAGTATCTAGCGGCGTTTGCCAAGCAGCGCTGGCTACCCTCACGGGCTCTTTTCCTGGAGGCCCGAGACCATGCAGAACCTACCTGCTCATCCGTCCATCGCATCAGGGTTGGAACGCCATGCCCAGGCGTTTCATGACCGCTTCATCGAGGGCCGACTGCCAGCCTGGCTCAAAGCCGCCAGCCCCGAGCAGCTGCCTGGTCTGTGCCTGGCCTTGCAGCGCAGCCTTGGCCTGCGCCATCAACTGAGCGCTACCCTGGCCGGTATCGAGGGTATCGAACGTTTTGCCCAGCAGCGGCTAGAGGCGGCCTTGCAAGCGCGTTTCCAGCAGCCTTTTGCGGTCAACCGCTGGAAGTTCATTACTGGTTCACGCCAGCCGGTGATCAATATCCAGCCGGTGGGTGCGCACCTGACCGAAGTGGTCTACACAGACATGCCGCTGCTCGAAGCGGCACTGCGCAATTTCACCGCAGAGCAGGCCAGCGAGGCGGGTCAGCCCCGTGGCAACCGCCTGACCAGCGCCCGCCAGGGTAGCATCAAGCCACCTTCGGCCATCGAATTTGCCCAACTGTGCCGTAGCCTGGACATCGGCGCGCAGTACCAGCGCCACCTCGACAGCATCCTTTTGGCACCGGCCGCTGATGGGCAGCCGGTGTCTACCCTGCTAGGCGAGCTGCAGCGCCAGCAGATGTTGGTCGATGCCTACCGGGCTCAGCAGGCCAAGGTGTTGAATGATCAGGAGCTGCAACTGGTGGTCGGTCTGTGCCGCGATGGTACGCCGCCGCGCCTGGGGGGCGATCCTGTTGTTGCCAAACGGCTGCGTCTGCTCGACTGCGACCTTGAGCAAATCGTGCTGCTCGAGGTGATAGACGAAGGGTTGCTGCTCAATACCACCCGGCGGATCCTCGCGTACGTCCCTGGTGACCCCCATGGGCCGTGGTCGGTTTTCGACAGCCTCAGGCGTTTGGCCAACGGGTTGGGCAAACGCTTGCGCAGCAGCCAGTATCAGCAGTTTTTCAGCCGCTTCGTCCGCCGACGCGATAGCCAGCGTTTCTTCTCGATCATCATCCCGGGCTATGCCGGCCTGGCAGCGTTCGCCAACATCGACCTGGATGAACGCATGTATGCCTACCGGCTTCCGCTTTTCGAGACCCTGGGCGCTGGCCGCATCAAACAGATCAAGGACGATGCCGCCATGATCGCGGTGCCGGTGGCAGACCTGGACCGTCAGGTGCAGCAAGCCCACGACCGGCGCCTGGCGACCGAAGGGTTGGCGTTGCTGAACCTGGCCGGGCTGTTCATTCCTGTCGTCGGTGCAGGCCTGCTTGCGCTCACCGCGTGGGAGCTGCTGACCGAGGTCTATCACGGCGTCGAGGCCTGGCACGAAGGTGATACCCAGGGTGCCTTGGAGCACATGATGCACGTTGCGACTGATCTTGCCGTTATGGCTGCGCTGGGTGTTGGGGTTACCGTGGCCCGCCGTGCTTGGACGCGCTCGAGCTGGGTGGATGGTTTGTTACCTGAGCGCTTGGAGGATGGCACCACGCGCCTTGGCAATCCGCGCCTTGAGCAGTATCGCAGCCCTTTGCCGGCGCTTAAGGAGCAACCCGATGCGCAGGGCGTGTATCGCCTTGGCGAGCTGGCGTGGGTCGAAATGGAGGGGCACCATTATCCGGTCGTGCAAAGCGCCTTGGACGGGCAGTGGCACTTGCGACCGCGTGGTGGGTGCGGGCCAAGGCTCATTCATAACGGGGCGGGTGCGTGGCGGGTGTGGTTCGAGCAGCCTGGCCAATGGGAGGACCGTCTGCGCTTGTTCCGCCGCCTGGGCGGGCACCTGGGCGAGCTTGATGACGAACAGATCGAACAGTTGCTGGTTGCCCATGACCTGCAGGCCGATCACCTGCGGGCACTGCACGTCTATGGTCAGGCGCCTGATCCTGCTTTGCTCGACAGCGCCCAGCGCATGCGCCTGGACCAGCGAATCAGCAGGCTGATCAGCGCCCTACGCTCGGGCGTGCAAAGCGATGACGACGGTTTGCTCGCTCAGGCCAGGGCTTTGCCGCAGGCCTCGGGCCTTTCAGACCAAGCATTGGCCGAACAGATAGCACGTCAGCGCCAGGTTTTGTTCAGCAACGCCTACCAAGCCAGCCAAGGTGCCGGCGATACGCAGAGCCAGGCGTTGCGCCGCGCGTTCCCAAGCTTGCACGAAGGCGCTGCTCGCGCGCTGTTACGCGATGCCCATGTAAGCGACCGCCAACGCTTGGCTGAAAGCGGTAGGGTGCCGCTGCGCCTCGCTGAAGCGGCGCGCGAGCAGGCCGCCCGCATACGCTTGGCCCGGGTGTTCGAAGCGCTTTACCTGCGGGTGCCGCAAACCACCGATCTGGCTCGCGTGGTCCTGGGCCTGCTCGAGCGCATGCCGGGTGGCACGCAGGTGCGTTGGTCGTTGTTCGACGGCACTGTCGATACACCGCTACAGGTCAACGCCCATAGCGCTGCAGATCATTTCGGCGTGCGTCACCATCAGGGCCAATTCACCCTGCTCAATGCCCAGGGGGCAGCGCTGGGTGAGCCGGGGGAGCTGTTCGAAACCCTGGCGGCGGCGTATGACGACCGCCAGCGGGCAGCCTTTGCAGTCGCTGAGCCATTTGCCCACAACCTGCGCGTACTGATCACTCGGCAGGCGGCGCGGCAGCGCACCGAGGTGCAGCAATTGCTTGCGCCGGCAAGGCCCACAGGTTGGTTCCGGCCTGTGCAGCGGCTGCCCGATGGGCGGCTGGGGTATCCGTTGAGTGGCCGTCTGCCAGGCACTGGCAGCCAGACGGCCAACTACGCATTATTGGCTATGGTGCGCGAGTTGTATCCGACCTATACCGATGCCCAAGCTTTGGCCTGGGTGGAAGAGGTGCGCGGCAGCGCAGGGGATGTGCACCGAGAAATCAACCGTCTGGGTAATCAGTTAGCCATGCTGGAGCGCCAGCTTCGCCGCTGGGCACGTCAGGCGCCACGCGGCGCCCAGCGTGAAGAGCGACGTTACGTTTTGCGCAGCTTGCTGGACTGCTGGCAGCGACGCGTCACGACCCATAACGACAGCTTGCTGAACACATCAAATTTTCGCCTGGCCATTTTCGCTGCAGAACCGGGCCAGTTGCCCGACCTGCCGCCGCAAGTCAGCTTTGCCCATGTCCACGAGCTGGCGTTATTGGGCATGCGCCTTGATGCGGTGCCAGAGAGTTTTCTGAGCAGGTTCCCCAACTTGCGCATTCTGGAACTCAATGGTAATCGCCTGACTCGTCTGCCGGCTGGCCTTGAGCACTTGACTGAATTGCGCGAACTGGACCTGTTCGGTAACCGCATTGTCCTGGACACGGCACAGGCGAACGTGCTGGCGCGCTGCGAATCGCTGGAATACCTGAACCTCTCCTTCAACCCACTGGGCCGCGGGTTCACCCTTCAGCAGTTGGGTCGCCTGCGGCGCCTTCATTTAAGGGGCACCGGCCAAACTGAACTGCCGCCCTCAATCTTGCGGTGTGCAGACTTGTTGCAGGTTGACCTGCGTGATAACCAGATCAGCCGGCTGCCTGCCTGGTTCGCTCGTTCGCCGGTGTGGACAAGGCGCATGATCATGTTGTGGGGCAACCCGCTGCCTGCCACTGACCTTGAATTGTTACGCGCGGGCACGCCATCGCTGGGCGCAGATCTTAGCGCGCCAGGTGGGACTACCCAGGTGCGGCTGCGCTGGCTAGATGCGGCCAGGGGCCTGACCCGCGACGAGCAATCGGCGTGTTGGGAGGCGGTACAGGTCGAACCTGGCAGCGCGGACTTTTTCAATTTGCTGGCGCGCCTTTTGGAAACGGCTGACTTTGCCCAGCGCCCCGAAGCACTGGCCGAGCGGGTGTTCACCATGCTTGATGCGATGCAGGAGCATACCAGCCTGCGTGAAGCCCTGTTCGAGCAGGTGACCCGCCAGCTTACCTGCCAGGACAGCGTCGCCCTGAGCTTCAGCAACCTGGAGTTGAGCTTGTTGGTCTGGCGCGCCCGGATCGAAGCCGGTGCTGGCGCCGAGCAAGCGGCGCTGTTGCAGTTGGGCCGCCAGTTGTGGCGGCTGGATGAAGTCGAGCGGATTGCATTGGCCGATATCCAGGCGCGGCGAGCCTCCGGCGCCGACCCCGACGAAATCGAGGTGGGCCTGGCCTACCGGATCGGTCTGCGCGATGCGCTGAACCTGCCAGCGCAGCCGGGTGACATGCTGTTCGCGCAAGTGTCCGGGGTGGATATGGCGCGCCTGGAAGCGGCCCGTGACCAGGTGCAGGCTGCCGAGACCGACGATGCGATAGCTGCCTCGCTGGTTCAGCGCGAATTCTGGCAGACGTTGTTGGAGCGCACTCAAGCCGATGCCTTCGAGGCCGCCGATCAACCCTTCCACGAGCGCTTGCAAGCGTTGCTCGATACCGCCGAATCGGTACCTGAGGCCGAGTACCTGGCGCGGGTAGGGGCTGTGCACGCCGAGCGTCAGGCTGCCCGCGAACGGTTACTGTTGGAGCTGACCCTCAAGGCCCTGGCCGAACCCGCTAACCCTGCTTCTTGAACAGCGCGCTGCCGCAGCGCGAACAGAACGCCGCAGCCGGCTCATGGGCCGGCTTGTGGCATGTCGGGCAGTCATGGCGTAGCTGCTCGCCGCGCATCGCGTTGGCCAGTTCAGCGGTGAAAATGCCAGTGGGCACGGCGATGATCGAGTAGCCGGTAATCATCACCAGCGACGACAGCACCTGGCCCAGCGGTGTCTTCGGCACGATATCGCCAAAGCCTACGGTGGTGAGCGTGACGATGGCCCAGTAGATGCCTTTGGGGATGCTGGTAAAGCCATGCTCAGGGCCTTCGACCACGTACATCAACGTGCCGAACACGGTGACCAGCGTTGATACACTGGCCAGGAACACGATGATCTTCTGCTTGCTGCCGCGCAGGGCCTCGAGCAGGTAGTGGGCTTGCTTGAGGTAAGGGCTGAGCTTGAGCACGCGAAAGATGCGCAGCATTCGGATCACCCGAACGATCAGCAGGTACTGGGCGTCGCTGTAGTACAGCGCGATGATCCCCGGCACGATCGCCAGCAGGTCGACCAGGCCATAGAAACTGAAGGCGTAGCGCAAGGGCTTGGGCGAGCAGTACAGGCGGGTGAGGTATTCGGCCAGGAAGATCGCGGTGAAGCCCCATTCGATACCGGCCAGCAGGCCGGCATAACCCTGGTGCACTTCGTTGATGCTGTCGAGGATCACGGTGACCAGGCTGGCCAGGATGATCAGCAGGAGAATCTTGTCGAAGCGACGGCCGGCTACGGTGTCGGTCTGGAAGACGATTACATAGAGCCGCTCGCGAACTGATTGCGGGGTTTGCATGGTTTGTGTTCCGGGTGCGTAAGCAGCAAGCCTAGAAGGTCAGTGTCCGATGCTGCAACAGGCTGAACTGGCAAAAATGCCAGTTTCAGGTATCTGAGTGTTGGCCGCAGAATGGCGTCAGGCTTGGGCGGGTGTGTGAGATGGTAATGAAAAGGAGAACTGAACTACGGGGCTTGGCATGGCGCATGCTGGGTTATACCGCTTATGGGTATTCGCAAAAGGAGCCAGCCGCTGCGTTGGGGTTCAATGGTGAGCGCAAGGACGAACTGCTGCAAGCCTATGCACTGGGCAATGGGTATCGGTTCTACTGCCCTGCACTTATGCGCTTTTTCAGCCCGGATGTATTGAGCCCGTTCGGTAAGGGAGGGGTCAACACTTATTCCTATTGCCAAGGTGATCCGGTCAATCGCTTAGACCCGACTGGGGGAATAGGCACTTTGAGACGCTTGCCGGGGCGGGCAAGGCCAGGGGCGGGGGGTACGCCAGTGTAGGAGGTTGCGAAAAAAAGATTGCCGACGGCGGATGTCAAAAT